>JBPCVD010000687.1:0-6009 GCA_051010815.1 Rubripirellula sp. | reverse complement strand
CAGTCGGGACTCCTCATTACATGGCACCAGAACAGGCAGGTGGGCACAGCGATCGCGCCAGCCATCGCAGCGACGTCTACTCGCTTGGCGCGATCCTTTTCGCGTGTGTCACCGGCCGACCACCGATCGCCGCTGATACGGTGATGCAGACTCTCGTGCAGGTGGTCCACCACCCCGCGCCTCCCGTCCGATCGGTGCGTCGGGACGTGCCAGTTGACCTCGAGACAATCATCGCAAAGTGCCTGGAAAAAGCCCCAAGCAAACGCTACGACTCGGCGGAAAAGCTAGCCGACGAGCTCGACGCCTTCCTGGACAATCGCCCCATCGAAGCTCGACCTCGATCACGAGCTGTGAAGGCGTGGCACTGGGTGGAGGGTGTCCCCTTGGTCGGTGCGTTGACCGGACGACGCGTACTGCATAGCTCCGATCTGCATCGACGCTTTCAGGCAGGAATGCTGCTCTTGATGCTGCTGGCACCGATTTTTGCGGCCACCTTGATCTTCGCGAGACAACAATACAAACAAGCGATGCCGGACAAAGTGCGCATCGCAGGTGGAATCGATCGTGGCATCTACGACGATGTCGCAATGGTACTTGGGGAGCGGATTGAAAGCTCGAAGGAGGTGCAATTTGATGTCGTAAGCAGCGATGGATCGGTCGACAATCGAAACCTGCTTTTGGATAGAGGCGTCGATGTCGCCCCGATGCAATTCACCGCATTCACGAGCGGAAAGCTCTGCCTTGTAGCTCCCCTCTTCCACGAGCCCCTCTACGTCTTGGCTCGAGTTGATTCAGACATCGAGACGATCGAGGATTTACGCGGTCGCCGAGTCGCCATTGGTCCCTATGGAAGCGGATCGCGCGAAACTTCTGAGTTGGTCTTTGACTCGCTCCCTCCTGGGGAAGAAATTGAACGACTTGTCATGGAGTGGGACGAGCTTTCCACGTCGAACGCGGAAGCGGCAATGATCTGCATCGGACGGGGCAGCGAACTCCTCCGCGACATCATGACCGACGGTAGCTGGAGGATCATTCCGATTCCAATTGCGGAGCGGGTCTCGCTGCAGCATCCCGCGCTCATTCCGATGACAATCGAGACGACAGAGTTTTCAGACGGCACACTGCCTAGCAATGTTCGGACAGTCGGCACGACGGCCCTTTTGGCGACTCGTAAGGACGCGCCCGATAAGCTAGTGACCGCGTGCCTCGAATCACTCTACGGTTCCCCACCAGTATGCACGGGACTGATCTCTCGCGATCAGGCTTCGGAATGGCGCGCGTCGACCTGGCACAAGGCGGCGAGGGAATTTTTCCACCTTGATGACGAATAGAAGTCGATAATTGCGATCAAACGTAGCTCGAGCTTCAGGCGTTGGATTCCCTACGATCGATCTAAACGGACCTTCGGTTAACCGAAACTCGCCGTTCAAGAAATCTCTTTTTCGATGATCGATGGGATGCGTTCACAAGACCTAGGGTTTGGAAGTGCATGCCACCTCGCCCAGACAAGGTCTTATGAGGACGTCGAGTCAAGAGAAACGCAATGAGTTGGACGAAGCTTCGACCGGGTCGGAGTCAAACCGGGCCCACTCGCATCAAGGCTCCTTGCGCAGCAAGCTGGTGCTGTCGCTCGCTGCTATCTTTTTCGTCTTTCTGACAATTGATGAGCTGGTCCGGCAACGCGTCATCGAACCCGAATTTGCCCTCTTGGAGCGCTCCGGTGCGATCCGCGATGCAGACCGCGTCTTGGCAGCATTGAACGCGGAAGTCGAACACCTGCATGAGCTTGCCGAGCAGTGGGCCAGTCGAATCAACGACGAAGCCGACGGTAGCAAGACAGTCTCAAGCATCCGCCCAGGCAAATGGTCGTCCGAACGACGCCACTGGGCTGCACACGTCTCGACCACCGGCGAGTGGTCTTGGTTTGCCTCAAGTGCCGGCGAAGAATCAACACAGCAATCTCAAGTTGACAAGAGTTTCCACAACCTTGTGCATCAGCTCACTCAGTCGGGAATCAAGTCTAGCAACGGGATGACCAGAATCGGCGATCACCTGTTGGTGATGTACTCCGTGATCGGCTTGGATGAATTTCACGAAAGCGACACGAAGACGAGCAATGGCTATGTGGTCGTGGGGCGACATCTCGACCAGGCAACGATTTCAAAACTTCGAAACCAGACCCAAGTTGCCTTTTCTTTGGAAGCGCCACGCTCGACCCCTTCGGACGACCGCATGGTCGTGTGGGACTCCAATCAGTCCGCCCTGATCGTCGAAATCGAACTGAGCGGAATTGGACGGGAGAAGCTCGCAAATCTCTGCGTCCGAGTCCCTCGAGATATCACAACCGGCGCGATTCGCACGTCACGATTGGCGCGAATTCTGTTCATCTTTGGATCTGTAGCTGCCTTGCTGATGTTGCTCGTGCTCCTGCAGCGGATCGTGATTGGTCCATTGGCCGCGATCCGTGAGCATTCAAACCGAGTCGCAAAAGAAGGATTCGGGATCGAGCCGCTCCTCCTAACTCGCAACGATGAGATCGGCCAACTTGCGTCCGCATTTGACAAGATGGTGCTCAATCTCAGTGATACCCAAGGGCAACTAACTCGCGCCTCTCAGGCCGCCGGTCGCAGCCAAGTCGCGGGAACCGTCATCCACAACGTCGGCAACGTACTCACGAATGTCAACAGCCTTCTCGATTCGGCCAGCGAGAGTGTTGAGGGCCTACGCATCAGCCCACTGCACAAACTTGCCAGTCGCTTGCGCGACAGCCGCGGTGAAGAGGCGCTACTCGATGCTACACCCGACTATCTGGAGGGGCTGGCTTCCTCGCTGCAATCCGAACAGGAATCCATTCAGACACATCTGGAAACGCTACACGACAACATCTGCCACATCCACGATGTCATTCGTGACCAACAGCGACACACCAGTGCAGCGATCAAACCGACTCGAATCTGCTTGAAGAATATCGTCGAGGAGGCAATCACTTACTGCCGTGCTCGTCTCGATGACGATCTGGTTTCAGTGCAGATCTCGGGTTGCTATTCGGCACACGTACGCTCCGATCGCTCGTTGCTGCTTCAGTCCATGATCAACATCATTGGCAATGCTCACCATGCGATGCACGACAGCGAGGGACGGGATCGAGTTCTCACCATCGAAACCCATGAGTCGGACGAGGGAATTCAGATTCAGTTCCGCGACAATGGCTGCGGCATGTCATCTGAAACCGCGAATCGAGTCTTCGACGCGCATTTCACAACTCGCGACAGTGGCACGGGCCTCGGCCTTCATTTCTGTGCAATCACCTTGAAACGACTCGGCGGAACCATCCAAGCCTACAGCGATGGGCCTGGATTGGGAGCCATGTTCGTAATCGAACTCCCGCTTGATCGCGAGACCGTTCCCGTCTTGAGCACGATCTCGCTACCTACGCAACCACCTGCCTGCGTAACAAACACATGAGCGAAACCCAACCCAGGCGTCGTCTGCTGATTGTTGACGACCAACAAGAGATTCACGATACGTTTGAACGCATCTTCTCTCCGGAGCGGCCCGAGGATGCGGCGCTGTCGGATTTCGAAAAGAGGTTTCTTGAAGCCGACACCGAGGCGTCTTCAAAAGTCCGCGACGCAAATCCGGACTATGAACTGGAGCATGCGAATTCCGGTGAAATGGCAGCCGCAATGGTACGCCATGCCGTCGACCAAGGTCTTGAATACGCCGTCGCCTTTGTCGACATGCGGATGCCTCAGGGGCTCGACGGGATGGAAACGACCGAGTTGCTGTGGAGTATCGATCCAGATCTGCACATCGTGATCTGCACCGCGTTCAGCGATCATGTCTGGGAAAACGTGCTCAATCGATTGGGGCTCAACGATCGGCTGCTGCTGCTAAAAAAGCCATTTGAATCCGATGAAGCGAGACAACTCGCGCTAGCGTTGAGCGAAAAGAGCCGACTTGCCGCCATTCAAAAGCGGAAGGTGCAGGACCTGGGGCGAGAAGTGGAACGCCGTCGAAGAGCTGAAGAGTCCATGCGAGACATGGCGCATCGGGATGCTCTGACGAATCTACCAAATCGACCCTATCTCTTGGAGAAACTGGCTCGACTGGTGACTCAATCGGGCAAAGCCTCTTCGGCACATCACGCCGTGCTCTTTCTCGATCTGGACAATTTCAAAATCATCAATGACAGTCTTGGGCACGATGCCGGTGACGAGCTACTCAATCAGGTTGCTACCAGGCTGATGGAGTGCGTTCGCGAACATGACATGACCAGTCGCGTGTCGGAAGAGGGAGAGACCGTGCGTTTGGGCGGCGACGAGTTTGTTGTCCTTTTAGAGGATCTCGCTGACCCCCAGGATGCCACGAGAGTCGCTGCTCGAATCGTGAAGCGAATCTCCGAACCGTTCCGACTTTGTGATCGCCTTGTCAATATCGGGACAAGCGTCGGCATCGCATACGTCAATCGACACGTGCGTGACGCGCACGAAGCCCTCCGCAACGCAGACACCGCTATGTACCGCGCCAAGAACTCCGGCAAAGGGCAAGTGGCAGTCTTCGACCAGACCATGCACGACGATGTCGTTGCTAGGCTGGAGCTCGAAAACAAACTTCGTGATGCGATTGATCACGAGAAGTTCACCCTCAACTACCAGCCAATCGTCGATCTTCAGCACGGAACCATCAGGGGCATCGAGGCGCTCATTCGATGGACACCTGATGACGGCAACGCTGTCTCACCCGGACAGTTCATTCCGATGATTGAAGAGATTGGAATGATTAGTCGTGTTGGCGAATGGGTGCTCGAGAAATCGATGCGGGAACACCTGAAGCTCATCGAGAATACGCCAGAAGCGTGCGAAGACGATCTCTATCTTGGTGTCAATGTCTCACGACGTCAGTTGAGCGATCCCTTCTTCTTCTCTCGCTTGAACAAGATCTTTGAGCGAACCGGATTTGAAAGACACCGTCTCAAACTGGAAATGAACGAATCAAGCGACACACGCGGAGAGGAGCAGGCTCTTCGAACCATGATCGATTTGCACGACTCAGGTGTCGGAGTTCAGATCGATGACTTTGGGAAAGGCCAGTCGTCCCTCACCTGCTTTCAGGCGTACCCAATCGAAGCTGTTAAAATCGATCGTAGCTTCACAGCTTCGATCGCGACCGATCATTGTCACGCCGTGATTGCTCAGGCGATTGTTCAACTGGCTCACCATCTCAACGCAAGAATCGTCGCCGAAGGTGTTGAATCAACGACGCAACTGGCGTGGCTGCGCAAATGGGGATGCGATGCCGCTCAAGGCTATCTCTTCTCACCGCCGCTCAGTCCGAGGGCGCTGCGAGAACTCATCCGGGATCCACTGCGCAGCGAAGGCATCCGAATCCTCCGGTCATCAGGGCGACCCGTGGTTTCAATGGATTCGCCCACCTCGTCCGGTCCCATCAATACGCTGTCGTAGAACCCTACAGAATCGAAAGCGGGTTGCGTTTCGATTCCAAGGTTCCGCGTGTGACACCCAAACGATTTGTCGCATTCAGCTCTCGCCAAACGTCGCGACCAGCGACCTCTCCTGACAGGAGGCTCCGATAAAGGGCTACAGTCGCTTTGGTCTGCCCAGCATCTTCTGCCAGAAGCTCGATCCGAAACCACTGAACTTCTCGAATCTGCAGCTCGTCCACAATTTCGGCGCCGCTTTGCGGCATCGCGTTGTAGAGGGTATTGCGACACGCAACATCTGCGTGCAAGGCATGCTCAGCACCAACACGGTCTCGAAGGTGCACCTCGTGCTCATCGCAAGGACGACCGCAATTGGTCTTGTTGGTTCCCGGCGAAAGCACCGAACAAAACACGCAATGCTCCATGTGGAACATGGGCATGTGCTGATGAATGACCACCTCGACCCATGATCGTGGGATGGAGTCGACCAAGCCGAAGATCTGCTCGCGATTCAGATCATAGGACGCGGTCACGCGTTCTGCTCCAATTGAGCGTATCCATTGCGC
>JBPCVD010000686.1:0-5415 GCA_051010815.1 Rubripirellula sp. | reverse complement strand
CATCAACGCCGTCCGCCGACGCAGGTCGCGGCTTGTCGTGGCAAGACATGCTGGTGCTTCAGAAAGCGGGCAAGCTATTGCCGGAACAGCAGACATGTTTCCAAAGCCCGCGTCCTCAATGGCAGTTGTTCGATCTTCAGCGTGACCCTGCTGAGCTGACCAACCGCATCGATGACCCCGCCTATGCTTCGGTCAAGGATGAACTCACTCAGGCCCTCACGTCGTGGACACAAGAGACGGGCGACTATCTTCCCAGCAAACGAACGCCTGACGAATTCGACCGTGTTACCGGCGAGCCCGACCATAGCGTCAGAGTCCGCCCTCGACCCTCCAAGCAAAAGATGTTTGGGACCAACGGCAAGTATTGAACGCTCAAGCCGACCCGAATCGCGCATGACGGTCTGTTCACATCAATACGACGATCCGGAATGGAATCCGGTCTGACCTGCTTGCAAATTCAACTCTCCAGCGGTCGCCATATCTGACAACAGAACCCGACCAAGATTGCCACGACCGGCGCCGAACTGATGACGAACCATCCCGTTCGAGCGTCGAACGTGCGGAGGAGCCAGTAGCCGCCAACGACCACCAGCCCCGTACACAAGAGTGTCATCACCATCCCGATCCGACGCCCGTTGCGCGAGATCGTGACGCGGTTCTCGGGGCGCAAGAACCCCGACGGTGGCCCTGCGGTTAACGTGTCGAACCCGTCGCCGCGTTCAAGTGCATCTTGCATCTCGACGTAATACGCGAGCATTGGATCGAGGTTCTTTTCTCGAGCCTTCTGATTGATCCACCACAGAAAGACATAACAAAGCGCAGCCACAAAAAGCGTCAGCGACAAGCAGACGATTTTGCCGGTGGAGTAGGTTGGCCCCATGATGCCGATCATGATCAGGGCGACACCAAGGTACAACGGCAGAAGGTACCACCAGCCCACCATCCGCAGCAGTTGAACCTGACGACGCAAGTAGTCGACTTCGACATCCACGAAGTCGCGGAAATTCCCCGCTGAAACCGAAATCTCTGGGCGTCGTCTCCCTAGCCATAGCACTATCGGTATCGTGGCCCCAGCGACGACAACGATCAGACAGCCGAACTGTTCCATCCTGGAGTTTGCGACCCACATCCAGTAGCCGAACCCGACAACCACAATCAACGACGCAATGGTCTCCACCATGTCACGACGAAAGATCACCGACTGCAGCCGCGTCGTCGAGTCAGTCACTGCCTGACCAATCTGTTCGAATCGCTCTTGGGATACTCCCGACTCAGATTGCCACGCTGCCTTCAGGTCATCAAGCTTCGCCATCATTCGCCTCCCAGTTTTCCAATTGCTCGCGAATCCGGCTGATTCGAGTTCGAATCGCGCCGTTGCTCACTCCAATCGAATCCGCAATCTCCTGGTTCGACAGGTCTTCCAAGTACATCAGCAACACAGCACGATCGATCTCTGACAGTGACGCCAAAAAACGGTGGAGCAGTTGAAGATCGTCCGAGTCGTTCTTCGAAGACAACGATTCGGTCGGCCATCGATGTTCTGGTGGACATCTCATCGCGCGACCCCGATCCCGCTTCCAAGAGATCGCCGTATTCAAAGCGATTCGGTAACACCAAGTGCCCAACCGCGATTTCTCGTCGAAACTTGGAAGGCTTCGCCAAACCTGCAACAAAATCTCCTGAACCAAATCTTCCGCATCGGACCCTGCGTAGATTCGCGCAATCCTGCCGAAGCGATCCGAACTCTCGTTCATGATCGATTGAAAGCGCTGCTCGCGGTTGGATTGTCCGTTGAGATTCACAACTTGATTGGTCGCCGTTGCATCGCCGCTGTTACATCGAATTTAAGAAATCCGTTAAAAGAACCGCTTCAAACACCTTGGCTCTGGCGCCCTGACTCAGGCGCCCCGACTCAGGCGCCCCGACTCGGCGCTGCACCCTGACTCAGGCGCTTTGGCGACCGAAGTTGGGTTGCCCGAGACATTGTTCATATCCCAAGCGGTTGCTCAAATGCCGTTCTTTCAGGCCGAAACTCTCGCGTTCCCGGCGCCAGTTCGTTGTCAACGGTATGATTCGGCAGGCAGCCTAATCGGACCGGCCTTCTTTCACGCTCATAAAGCGCGGCGTCAAAGTGGGATGTCATCCGCTTCGGATCACGCTGCAACCCATCTCCTCCGCCAGTGACTTTCGTCCACTGCCACTCTTGCGAATGGCACAACCGCATGATTTCGATTGCCAGCCTATCACGCTTTGCAATTTGCTTCCTCGCTCTCGCGTTGGGAACAACCATCGAAGCGGAGCCTCCATCGAGTCAAGAAGCCCCGCGACGCATCGCACAAGTCCGCGTTCGCCTCGGTACCGAACGCCGAGTCGGAAGCGAGTCTCGGTTCGATCGGAAGAAGTTCATCACGCTTCATTCCTGTGCCAGCGAACCTGATTGGAGGGGAGAAAGCGAGAAGTTGCGTTACTTGCTCAATGATCTCGACACTTACTTCGGAAGAGACACTGGGCAGATCAGTTGGGAACTTACCCAACTTCGGGAAGATCCCCAGCACCGGGGCTACGTCGACTTCCCCTTCATGCAATACCGCGGTCAACAAGCACGCAAGAACTACGCGAGTCGAACTGATGAGCATGCCTATCGATCGCGAAGTGACCTTGTCATCGCAGCTCAAGTGCATCCTTTTTGGCCCGACGGCGAGCAGTTGAAACCAGCGGACGGGAGTGAACCCTGGGCGTTGTCTACACCCGAGGCGACCGCCCAGTACATGGTCTATTGGTACAACATGTACACCGGAGGCGAGGGCATGCCGCGTCCGCGTTATTTGGAGATCATGAACGAACCGATCTACGAATTGGTCGAAATAGAAAAGAAGGCATCGCCGCAGCAGGTCTTTGAGTACCACCGAACCTTGTCTCGCGAGATTCGCAAGCTCAACCAGGATGTTCAATTGGGCGGCTACACGACGGCCTTTCCCGACTTTGAGCTTGACGATTTCGAACGTTGGAACGAGCGTTGGAGAAAATTCATCGACCTCGCCGGTGACGAAATGGATTTCTATTCGCTGCACCTGTATGACTTCCCCGGAATCGATGCTGGTCAAAAGCGTTACCGGAAAGGCGCCAATTTAGAAGCGACGCTCGATATGCTCGAGCATTACAGCCACATTCGATCGGGCGAGACCAAGCCGTTGATCATCTCCGAATACGGCGCCCAACTGAACGATTGGTACAGCCAGCCTTGGTCACCCTATCGAGACTGGCTCTGTCTGAAGTCGATGAATTCCATGCTCATGCAGTTCTTGCAACGCCCGGATGTGATTGAAAAAGCAATTCCGTTTGTGACCGCGAAAGCTGAGTGGGGATTCAACTACGGTGGAAGCGAACAGCCCTACTACTGGCGTTTGCTGAGGCGGCAACAGGAGCCGGAATCGTACAGTGGCGACTGGGTATTTACAGATCTGATTAAGTTCTACGAGCTCTGGTCTCCCGTGAGGGGAACCCGCGTCGACACGACGTCCTCGGACATCAATTTGTTGGTCGACTGCTACGTCGATGGAAACAAAGCGTTTGTCTTGGTGAACAATCTGACAGCCGAACGAGCTGAATTCGACCTTGATCTCGTGGCGGTCGATGATCGGCAACCGAACCAAGTTTATGCACGCCACCTCTACTTGCACGATAACCGGCCGCGTCTGGACATCTACGAAATCAAAGACACCCAAGAGACAATTATCTTGGGCGCCGAATCGACGATGATCCTGGAAATGTCGTTCGCTGAGCCGATCGAAATCGAGCAGACAGTGACCGAACAGAAATTGTTTGCATCCAGTTATTTGCAGCCAATCAGGGGCGGACGGGTCGCGCGTTTCATGGTCGATGGCCTGGTGGCCGCCGACAACGGACGGTGCACCTTGCGTCTGGGTATCGGCCGCGATCACGGAAGCTCGCTATCGCCAAAGGTCACCGTCAACGGCCAACCCATTCCAGCGCCGGAGAGCATCCGTGGCCCAAACCAACACGATCGCAGTCGTTTCTTTGGCGTCTTGGAAATCCCCGTGCCCCTCGACCTGATCCAGGAATCCAACGAGGTCGCCGTCGAGTTTCCAGATGATGGCGGACACATCAGCTCAGTCGCCTTGCAGGCAGTCCTACCCGAAAGAGAGTAGCCTCCACTGACTAAGCGTGCTGGCTAAGCCAGAAAGAGAATCGCTTCGGGAGGGGCTCCGTACGGCTCACCCACCGGACATCAAGGAATGGCAAGGGCTCGCGCTAAATCAGCCAGCTTTCCTTTCATCGCCGAAAGCGTCAATCGCAATGCCCTTTGTGCTGATCTCCCCGAGCAATTGGTGATTCTCCTGCACGCTCACCAAGACTCATCGAGCACATCAAGTGTGGATGCGACATAACTTCACATGCTGGCATCGCCCGTTGTCCTCCTCGCACGATTGAAGCATACTAAGTCGCGTGAGGAACGAGCGTTCCCAAACGCTCAACGTCGGCTTTGCTTTGGCCAAATTACTTCAGTACACGATTCGCCAAACGTCTTTTCAGCAATGCATCGGGTGGATGCTATTGCTGCAGTTGTCGTTTGCCCTCTCCGGCGTTGCATTGCTGCCAGCGCCTACGCGATCGAAAGCGTCCAATCAGGCGGAAAGGTTCCCCTGCGAATCCTGTCCCTGCGGTTGCTCCTCGGCGACATATTGCTGGGACCAATGTTGCTGTCTCAATGACACTGAAAAGCTGGCTTGGGCAGACCGCAACGGCGTCGCGCCCCCCGAATTCCTGGTCATTCGTGCCAAAAAGCTCTCACAAGCGGAATGCCAGAACATGAGCGGCTCCTGCTGCAGTTCCTGCGTCTCCGTGCCGTCCGCGTCCACGAATCAAAGCATTGCAGCCCAAACCGAACGGAGCGTGAGTGCTGAAAGGCATGTGACCCCGCAAGTCACCGAGGAGACCAAGGTTGTCCTGCTTTGGAAGGCAGCCGAGTGTCATGGGCTGAAGATGCTTTGGTCCCTTTTGGCCCAACTGTTTGTTGAACACGCGCCACCTCCGATGAATGCTCCTCCGCTTTGCGATTGGGCGAGCCTGGAGAATGCGTTGCCGGTTCCATCCTACGACGATCTTGAGCCTCCGATACCGTAGCGTGTCGTTTCGTGCAGCTTTCTGCTGCGAACTCTATCGTCAACCGGCTCCGCCGTGCGGAACCTGAGGCAGTCGACTGTCTCGATCTCCGTGCGCGCTCGAATACCGCTTCCACGTTGGAAATGGTGAAGACTCGTTCCTCACAACAACGTGGCTCGAAATCCGTTCCACGTGGAAGCGACCTCGAAGGCAACCTTGAACCTGTCGACGCGTGAAGACATTCGCGTCTGCATGCTTGTATCGCTGCGCGCTCGCAACTTAACCATTCAT
>JBPCVD010000685.1:0-5656 GCA_051010815.1 Rubripirellula sp. | reverse complement strand
AAGCGATGGAGAAGATTCGGGCGAGGTCCCCAAGGATGTTTTTCTGCGGGCAGAATCCTGACTCGCGAATCGGATGATCCGACTGGGAACGCACGATCGACCCGGGTCAACGATTCGGATCAACGATTCGGGTCACGAACCGCGAGAGGAATCAGCATCAGCCACGCAAGGATCCAAGCCAGGCCTCCCAAGGGCGTCACCATGCCCAGTTTTGGTGTATTGGTCACCACCAACAGGTACAGACTGCCACTGAAAAGTAGCAGGCCAGCGACGAAGAGTCGCAACACCCAGCGTCGCACGGTTTCCTTGCCGCTAGTTTCGAACGGAACCGCGGACAGTCCAAGCAAAGCGACGGCGTGGATCAGGTGATAGCGGACGCCGACGTCGAACTGATCGCTTCGTTTCGCAATCAACTCTGCGTCGTATCCACGGCTTTCTAGAATGGCGCCGAGTCCATGTGTCCCAAACGCGCCCACGAGTACTCCGCTAGCGCCAGCGATTGCCGCGACAATCAAAATGCGTCGAGACAGAGATCCGTCGCTCATCAGCCAAGCAGTTTGTCGACGGCGGAGGTCAATCGGTCCATTGCGAATGGCTTGCGGATGTAGTCGCTCACGCCCAAAAGTTCCGCGTACGCTTTGTGGCGACTGCCTTCGTTGCCGGTGATCATGATCACTGGCAACGGTTCGTCGCGAAGTCGTCGCAACTTTTCCAGGACCAGGAATCCGCTCCGTTTGGGCATCATCATGTCGAGCACCATGAGGTCGGGGTTTTCTCGCTCGGCCAAAGCCAAGCCTTGATTCCCGTCACGCGCCACCACGACCTGGTGACCGGCACCTTCCAATGCGTACCGCACGGCTTCGATGATCTCGAAGTCATCATCAACGATCAGAATTTTTTTGCCGCTCGCGGGAGCTGACTTTGCTGCTGACTTTCGTTTTGCGGCGCCACCGCTGGCTGGACCGTCTGAGGGTGGCATGTCGTCAGTGGTCATCGTACCTTCATAGTTCACGCGGAATCGACTGGCCGCACGTAGACGCCCTCAACCGGCACGACAGTGTAACGCATCGGCGATGCTCAAAGGACAGGAGCCCGAGAGACGACCATTCAGTTGCTGGAATAGAGCGTTGGACTGGTGGCCCAGCGATCGGAATCAGCGATCGATGAATCGGAAACGATTCGTCGCATGATCCAGTCATCGACGTCCCGCAATACGACCGTGTCCATTTCGTCGTCGCCCGGATACTGTCGGACTTCGACGCGGCTGCCAATCGCCATTGAAATCTGGCAGTCTGCTTTAAGATTCAGGTCGTTGTATTCGGCGTTTTCGCTTCCCCACTGCCACAGCATCGGCATGCGACGTTGACGCAACTGTTGCAGATTGCGGATGGAACCCTGCGGCATGCGTCCTCCGAGCGAGATGGCCCCAGCAAACCGCTCTGGTTCACGCAAAGCCATTCGAATCGCCATGGTGCCGCCCTCACGGTATCCAGCCAACACGATGCGTGAGGAGTGAACAGAAAACCTCTCACGAGCGTCTTCGACGGCTTCGACGACTGCCTCTTGCGTCGCTGCGATGCCAGCGGGGCTGTCGTGCCAATCAAATCGATGGCCAACGGAATCTGCGGCTCGGCTCCCGCGAATTCCGACGCCGATGTAGTTTCGCACACTGATGTGCGGCATTACATGATCGATCTGATTCTCGTTGAAGCCGTTATTGTGCAGCCAGATGACGAGTGGGTAGTCGTAGCTTGGCGTGTAGTGCAGCGGCAGAAAAAAAGATCGATGCGATGAAAGATGAGGCCAAGTGTTGGCAGCAAAGAACGCGGTCTCATCGGGTGTTTCATCGTCGCAGTCTTGATCCCAGGTATTTCCGTTACCCAAGTCTGACTTTTGCTCGCTGGATCCCGAGTCCGTGGGTTGATTCCATGACATCGACTGGTGGTAACGACCCATGGCGGTGCGGAAATAGAGGGCGGGAATGAAAGGATGGTCGCAGCAGAGAAAAAATGAGCGCTGCGAGAAATGATCGACTGAGAAACTAAGGCCGCGCTTGGATTGGTGTCAACGCTGATGCGAATCCAAGGCGGCGAAATTGTCGATTTCGATGCAGATCAGAACAATTGCGATTGGCATCAAGCCGATAGCAATTGATCCATCGTGGCGACGAGCTGTTTCACTGCGTCGACACTATTCTTGAAATCTGCCGTTTCTTTTTCGGTGAGGCTAAGTTCGACGATCTTCTCGACGCCGCCGCTGCCCATGACGACAGGAACTCCGACATAGTATCCACCGACGCCGTACTCGCTGTCGCATAGCGCAGCTACTGGAATGACCCGCTTTTTGTCGCGAACGACTGCTTCCACCATTTGCGCGCAGGCCGCGGCGGGTGCGTAATAGGCACTTCCGGTTTTCAAAAGTGAAACGATTTCCGCGCCGCCCTTACGGGTTCGATCCACAATCTCTTCCAAACGTGCTGAATCGATCAGTTGCGTCACGGGAATACCGCCAACACTTGTGCAGCTTGGAATCGGAACCATCGTGTCACCGTGTCCACCCATCAGCAATGCGCTGATGTCTTCGACGCTAACGCCCAGTTCCATCGCCAGGAACGTGCGGTAACGCGCGGTATCGAGTACGCCTGCTTGGCCGATAACGCGTGCCGAGTCGAATCCGGTCACTTTCCACATCTGCTGGACCATGGCGTCTAGCGGGTTGCTGACCACGATCACCACGGCGTTGGGGCTGGTCGCTTTGATTTGCTCCGCGACGCTTGTCACGATCTTGGCGTTGGTGCTCAGCAAGTCGTCTCGGCTCATACCAGGTTTTCGCGGAATGCCCGCGGTGACGACGATTACATCGCTATTTGCGGTGTCGTCGTAGCTGGTCGTGCCAATGATGTTGGAATCGAACCCAAAAATTGGCGATGCTTGCATCAAGTCGAGCGCCTTTCCTCGCGGCATGTCCTCGGTTCGAGGGATATCCAGCAGGATCACATCGCCAAGTTCGGCTGCGGCGCACCAATGTGCACAGGTGGCTCCGACATTTCCGGCTCCAACGATGGTGATTTTTGCTCGCCGCATGATTCGGCCTCTTTTGGGTTGCGTGAAGTGGTCACTGAGGGTGGGATTGCGACCGATATCGTGCCCTCTGGCTCTGGATGGTCAAGTAGCCCAACGCTGGATCGACGGTCTAGAGCCGCGAAGACGACCAATCGCCGCAGTTATTGTCGCCATCGGTGGAAAGATTCGAAGCATTTGGGCGCCCGACTTTCACTCGCAATCCATCGGCACTGCGGTCGACACCGGCGGCGCGGCAACCGAGGGAGGGGCAATGGATGGTTGCCTGAGATCATGCGACGGCATCATGCGACGGCCGCATCCGCTATCTCAAGGCATCTGCAATTGCTCCGATTCGCGTTCCTTTCGCCGCTGACGAATCTCTCGGTCTCGTGCTTCAACACGACGTTGCCACCACCACGTCGCTAGAATCGCAAGAATCACAGCGATGGCTGCAATGGTGCCAATCATGCCAACGCCGGCAGGATCATCGGTCGCCGGTTCACGATCTCGAATTTCGGTGGCCACCAGCAACGGGCCAAATTGCTCTCCGCCACCATGCTGGTTCATGAAGTCGGTCGAGTAGCTCCAAAGACGAAAGAAGAATCCGTCGACTTCAACCATCACGCGAATCTGTGAGACGACCGCATCGCCCCCTTCTTGAAAGCGAATGCGATCCTTCAAGAATTTAGGCAGTTCTCGAGTGACGAGTGAAACCGGATAACGATTATTAAACGTGGCCGGAGGTCCAGCATCTCCATCGGCGCGTTCGATGCGGACCACCACATTTCCGAGGTCGCCGACGGCATCGATTTGAAAGTAGTGATCGCTTCCCAGTTCCGCCTGGCGTTCGGGTTCGGTAACGGCGATCCGCGTGACTTGCACCGTTTCCAAGTTCATTCGGACCCATTGTCCGGCTAGTTCAGACGATCCTTTCAGTAGCGTGACCGGTTCAATCGCTTCGGGATTAGGCTTTTCGGTTTGCGTTTGAATCTGCGTCGACGCAGCGAGCATCGAATAGAAAGCGTCACCATCGTCCGCCATCAATGGCCGTCGGTTACGCGTGCTGAGATCGGACAGCAAGCTGATATCGACCCCCGCCTCGCGCAACAATTGCCAGCCGACATTGGATGCTTTGCTGGGGAACCAGCGAAGTCGACTGCAGGCGAAGGCTTCCATCGTTTCTGGGGAATCATCCGACTGGACTTGGATTGCAACGCCAACACCACTAACGCGGTCGCCAACGGCGGCATCTGTCGGCAGAGGCAGCGTCACAACGATCACCGAGCTTCCGTTGTCCTGGGCCAAACGGAGGATTTGCAGTCTCGGGAATTCCAGAAACTCGATCAGGCGTTCCGGGATCGCGATCAGTTTCGAATCCTCAATCAGGCCGCCAAACTCCGCGGCATCGCCCACCGCTGCAGGGGCGGATTCGCTGGTCTTCGACTCAATTGCGGCCGCGGGCACGGATCGAAGACGGTACAGGAGCTTCGAGAGTTCACCCAAGGATTCTTCGTCGGAAGGCGGATAGACGCCTTGAATTCGGCTCTCGTCGAATCCGCTTAGCAGGGGCAACGCTGAGTCGGCGGTGCATCGACTGGCATCACCGAGAAGCAATGCAGCCATCATCGCTGAGGCGAGCCAAAGCAAGCTATTTGTGAATACGCGATGACAATGGCGACGAACGAATCGATTCCCGTCGCACCAGTTCTTTCCGAGCAAAGTTTCGGTGGGGAGGCTCATGAAAACTCCTGGTCTGACATCGTTGGGCTAGTGGAGGACGGTTGGTCGCCCAAGCCCTGAAGAAATTCGTCGGGCGCTTTTCGGTGCGACGTACGCATCTCACGTGCACGACTGGCCGTGACTCCCGTTCGCCACATCAACAGTAGCGCCAACGAAACCCCAAACGTCGTGGCGGCCAGCGCCACCAGCCAAAGTCGCGTCGAATGGGTCTCGGTCACCTCGGTCGGTGGCAACTCCCTTGCGGTCACGGGCGCACGAGTGATTCGCCCCACGACGACCGGCGCGAGATCGGCACCGATCGAGGACTTGTAGGCAAGCCGTTTCATGAAACGTCCCACGACGGTGACTTGCGGGCCTTCGGTACTGGTCGAGTCAGCATTCACGGCCGCAACTAATTCGGGAGCATGTGGAACGATGGCGACCAATGGACGATCAGCGCCGTCGGACGGTCGGAGCCACAACTGCCAATAGTCTCGAATGCCGAATGGGTTGTCTTGAGCCGGCATTTGTTCGGCGCGTGCAACGCTGCCATGGACCGTCACGAGTTGATTGAGAAATACGTCAGGTTGCTGCAGCAATGGGATCACGCCCGTCGAGGCGATACCGCTGGCTGGTAGTTGGTCAGCCTCGTCCAGACATCGATAGAAACGATCAAAATCAGGCGAACGCCACACACTGCCGTCAATGACGCGGCCGGCGGCCGCCTCATCGAGGGCGTTCAGGAACGCGGAGAGTTGCGGTTTTCCGAGCGACGGAGGCAGTTCAGTAGGGGATGCGTCTTTGTTGGCGATCGATGCAAGCGTGACTCTCCAGGGGAGGAGTTTGGCGGTCTCCATTGGCGAAGGCGATTGCAT
>JBPCVD010000684.1:0-8046 GCA_051010815.1 Rubripirellula sp. | reverse complement strand
TCGACAGGCTCAGTAGGAGCTTCATCGACAGGCTCAGTAGGCGCCTCATCGACAGGCTCAGTAGGCGCCTCATCGACAGGCTCAGTAGGCGCTTCGTCGACAGGCTCAGCAGGCGCTTCGTCGACAGGCTCAGTAGGCGCTTCATCGACAGGCTCAGTAGGCGCTTCGTCGACAGGAGCTTCGGCGGCATCCAGTTCGCACTCGACAGAATCGTCTGCTCCGTGGTCGTCAGCAGCCTCTGCTTCATCCGTGGATGTGTCAGTCGTTTCATTCACGACCACGTCATCGCCGGGGCCGGCAATGATTAGATCTTCACCGCCGCCTCCGAGCAAAATGTCATCGCCCATGCCGCCCAGTAGCACATCGTTGTCACTGCCGCCAAGCAGCAGGTCATCACCCGCTCCTCCACGTGCGATGACAGGGATGTCGGAGTCGTTGACTAGCAGATCGTGGCCGTCGCCAGCGTTGAAGACGATGCGTCCGATTTCATCGACTGCATATTCCTCGCTTTGCTCGTGTGTTGCTTGCCCGGACTCGTCATAGGACGAGAGCTTGACGTGGACTCGATCCGAGTCGACGTAGACTTCGGCAATGTCGTCTCCGCTTGTGCCTTGGATTGAAAGAGTTGAATCGGCCAGCCCGATGTCGGCAGCCATCAGTTTTCGTGACTCCAGGTGTTGAACGGAAAGCCGTCCTCGGGTCACTTGCTCTCGACGAGATTTCTTGGAAGAGCGTTTCATAGCAATGTCCTTCTTTTGCATGAAAGAAATAGAATCGATCCTCCGGAACGATCACCAATTGATCGCTTCAACCGAAGGATCGTGATTCATGGAGAAAAGATGTCGACCATCCGTCACGATCGACGCCAAGCCTTGAGACCATTCAGGGTTCGACGTCGCCACCCAGGTGTGGCGGTTGATTAACGGCGAAGGACAAACGCAGAGGGCGTGCCAAAAGAGAGTTCAATTGTGCCGAAGTGCGTAAACAACGGGAGTAAACCGCATTCGATTTTTTTAAGACTCTCTCGACGTTGGAAAGTCTTACACGGCGTTTGTAAACCGTTGTTAAGCGGCGTAGTGAAACGCGCAGTAGTGAAACGCAAATCACACTTGTCGGGTTCGCTATGCGGCGACTGCGCACCAGAGCATGCCTGCAGAAGTCGACGCGCACAGATGGCGTCGTCGTGAAACTGAGGAAGTCGCGTGATCAGTCGATGGTGGCCCGTGGATAGGAACCGAGGATGTTTAGCCGCTTCGCCTTCACTGCCAATGCTTCACTGGCCCCATGCACGGCATCATCATCGCGATGTCCCGTCAATTCAACGAAGAACATATATTCATTCTTCGTTTCCGGTGCGGGAAACGACTCGATCCATGTGAGGTTCAGTTCGTGTCGTTTGAAGATGGTCATCGCGTCGGCGAGCGCTCCCGGTTCATGACTGACTTGAAATAGGATCGCTGTCTTGTCGTCTCCTGTTCGCGTTGGACGCTCACGACCGAGCACGGCAAATCGTGTGACGTTGTTTGGGTTATCCTCGATATTCGCGTCGATTAGATCCAAGTTGTGCTCGCGTCCAGCCTCGATGCTCGCGACTGCTGCCACCCCGCGCTTTTCAGATGCGAGTTTCGCCGCAGCCGCAGTGCTGCTGATTTCTACGAGCCGTGCATTGGGTAGCTGGCTCGCAAGCCAACCTCGGCATTGGGACAACGCTTGCGGTTTACTATGAACCTCAACGATTTCAGCTCGGGGGGTGGTGGAGAGAAGGTTGTGGTGGATCGGTAGAAGGACTTCGCCGCAGATTTGCATGTCGCGTCGCACAAACATTCCGAGAGTGTCGACGACTCGACCATCCGTGCTGTTTTCAATGGGCACGATTCCCGTCAACGCATCCTCTCTTGCCACAGCATCAAAGACCGCAGGAATCGATGCGACCGGTGTGAGCGTGGTGGCGTCGCCAAAGTACTTGATGGCGGCCAGATGACTGTAGCTGTGCTGAGGGCCAAGGTAGGCGGATCGAAACTGATGAATTGATTGCAGGCAGACGCTCGAGATGTGTCGCAAAAGTGCCGACTTGGCATCAACTGGAATCGAGCAGGGGTCAGGGGCACTCCCACGCACGACTTCCTCGATTCTGGCCGCAGCGTTGGAAACCCTGCCGACCAAGCCGCCTTGGTCCGACTCACAGAGCTGCTGCACAAGGTCACTCCGTGCCGAGACCAGCGCCAGGATCTTGCGGTCGATTTCATCGATCCGTTCGTTGAGATTCGAGTCAGGTTCGGAAGCGTTCATGGAGACAGAAGCAAAGGAGAAGAAAGGCGAATGGCGATTCGAGACAACAGGGTCGGGTCGGTCACAGAGGTTGCAGAGGACACTGGCTGGGTGCGAGTGGATGGTCGGACGCAGGCAGCAGCCAACATTGTCACCACGTCCCATCGCTCGAATAGCCCGGAGGACTGTCATTTTGACATCTACGGCA
Organism: Rubripirellula sp.; assembly: GCA_051010815.1. Lineage (GTDB taxonomy): Bacteria > Planctomycetota > Planctomycetia > Pirellulales > Pirellulaceae > Rubripirellula. The sequence continues at coordinate 5,570 of JBPCVD010000684.1, read as the reverse complement.
AGGAGCGGGTTCTGACCGTTTTCGACAGGCTGTCAAAAATGTCTGCATTCTTGCTTCATCCTTCGGTTTTTCCTCGAAAATGCTGGCGTTCGGCGGACGAATCCTGAAAATCAAGCACTTACCGACACACAGCATGGGGACTGGCACGCACTTTGCCTAAGTGACTAGGCAATCCCCTTGGGTGACGAAAACGACAGCCTCGGTGGATGGAACGAATTGTTAAATGCGTCCCAACAATCAACAGGGTCAATGCGACCCGAAGACATAAAAGAAGCCACAGCGCACTCGAGCTAGGAGAATACAAGCATATGGCACAAGGTGAAAAGATTATCGGTATCGACCTAGGTACCACCAACAGCGTCGTTGCCGTGATGGAGGGAAGTGAGCCCAAGGTTATTCCTAATCCGGAAGGTAACCGATTGACGCCCAGCGTCGTCGCTTTCACAGACAAGGACGACACCATCGTTGGCGAGCCGGCCCGACGACAGGCCGTCACGAACCCTAAACGCACCGTCTATTCGGCGAAGCGTTTCATGGGGCGTCGTCATCATGAAGTGGAGTCGGAAGAAAAAATGGTGCCCTACGGCGTCACTGGAGGTGCCGACGAGTACGTGAAGATTGAGATCGGTGACAAGCAGTACACCCCTCAAGAGATCTCGGCCAAGATTCTTCGAAAACTCAAAGAGTCCGCAGAGTCGTACTTGGGTCACAAGGTCAACAAGGCCGTGATCACCGTTCCTGCATACTTCAATGATGCACAGCGACAAGCCACGAAAGATGCCGGGCAAATCGCCGGATTGGAAGTTGCTCGAATCATTAACGAGCCAACTGCTGCCGCACTTGCTTACGGCATGGACAAGAAGAAAGACGAGAAGATCATCGTCTTTGACCTTGGTGGTGGTACGTTCGATGTTTCGGTCCTCGAAGTTGCTGACTCCGGCGACGAAGACCAGGAAAGTCGCGTCTTCCAAGTCATCAGTACCTCAGGTGACACGCACCTCGGTGGTGACGACTTTGACGAAGCGTTGATCAACTATGTTGCCGATGAGTTCAAGAAAGAGAACGCCATCGACCTGCGTGACGATCCAATGGCATTGCAACGACTGCAGGAAGCTTGCGAGAAAGCGAAGAAAGATCTCAGCACGCTTCCAGAGACAGATATCAACCTGCCTTTCATCACGGTCTCGGACAACGTTCCGAAGCACTTGACGATGAAGATCACTCGAAGCACATTCGAGGAGTTGATTGATGATCTGGTCGAGCGTTGTCGCAAGCCTGTCTTGCGAGCGTTGGAGGACGCTGGATTCCAGCCAAGTGACATTGACGAGATCGTGTTGGTCGGTGGTAGCACTCGTGTTCCAAAGGTCCGAAATCTGGTCAAGTCGATCTTCGGCAAAGAGCCCCACCAGGGTGTCAACCCGGACGAAGTCGTTGCTGTTGGCGCGGCAATTCAGGGTAGCGTTCTGACGGGCGACCGAACGGACGTGTTGTTGCTGGACGTGGCTCCGCTGACGCTCGGAATCGAAACCGAAGGTGGCGTGATGACCGCATTGGTGGAGAGGAACACGACGATTCCAGTCGAGAAGAAGAACGTTTTCAGCACAGCTGCAGACAATCAATCGGCGGTGACGGTTCGCGTCTTCCAAGGTGAAAGAAAAATGGCGAGCAACAATCGTCTGCTCGGCGAATTCAACTTGGAAGGGATACCGCCGCAACCGCGTGGCGTTCCGCAAATCGAGGTCAAATTCGACATCGACCAAAACGGTATCGTTGCTGTCTCCGCGAAAGAGCTGAAGACCGGAAAAGAAGCTTCGGTCACGATCAAGGAAGCGGGTGCTTTGAGCGAAGACGATATCGACCAGATGCGGAAGGACGCCGAGGCGAATGCGGACGACGATCGCAAGCAGTTCGAACTTGTGGAAGCACGAAACCGTGCTAGCCAACAGGTTTATCAGCTTGAGAAGCAAATGAAGGAGCACGAAGACAAGTTGACCGAAGCTGACACTGAACCGATGAACAAGTCCATCGAAAAGGTGAAGCAAGCTGCGGAAGGCGAAGATTCGGCTGCGATCAAACAGGCATCCGATGAGTTGGATGCTGCGGCTCAAGCGTTCAGTAAAGTTCTGTACGAGAAGTCTGACGCGGGTGCTGCGGATCCGGGTGCTGCGGCAGCCGGTGCCGCTGGCGATTCGGATGATGACGCCATCGATGCGGATTACGAGGTCAAAGACTGATCCACGCGGACACTGATCGATAAGTTCAAGGCGGGTGTCTCACACCCGCCTTTTTTTATGGACTCGCTGGCAATTGTCGGCGCGCCAATTGCATAATTGGGGACGAAAAAGGAAAAACACTGCCATGCCATTTCGATTCGATAAGCTCACGACGAAAGCACAAGCCCTTGTTGCCGAAGCGCAGGCTCTCGCTGCGTCTGCGGGGAATCCGGAAATTAGCCCGCTCCATCTCTTGTCTGCCATGCTGGACGAGACAGATGGAATCACCAGGCCTCTGTTAGAGAAAATGAAAGTTGACGTCGCCCAGTTGAAAGACTTGGTGACGAGCGAGTCAGGGAAGCTGCCTGCCGTTTCTGGCGGTCGCCAACCCGGAGTGTCTGCGCCGTTACAACAAACCTTCGATGCAGCCGCGGATGCCGCGGACACATTGAAAGATGAGTTCGTGAGCACCGAGCATTTGTTGCTTGGTCTGACAAGAGCGGAAAGCAAAGCGAAGAACTTGCTTTCGCTGTCGGGGATCAGCGACGACGATGTCTTGAAGGCCATGAGCGAAGTGCGTGGGTCGGCGCGTGTGACCGATCAGAATGCGGAAGACACGTACCAAGCTCTCGAGAAATTCGGCATCGATCTGACGAAGCTTGCAGCTGAAGGAAAGCTCGACCCGGTGATTGGGCGCGATAACGAAATTCGTCGCGTGATTCAGGTGCTGTCCCGACGTACCAAGAACAATCCAGTGTTGATCGGTCAGCCAGGCGTAGGAAAGACGGCAATTGCGGAAGGTCTTGCATTGCGAATCTTCGAGGGTGACATTCCTCAGAGCCTACGCGACAAGCAAGTAATTTCGCTGGACATGGGGGCGTTGGTCGCCGGAGCAAAATTTCGCGGTGACTTTGAAGAACGCTTGAAATCTGTGCTTCGAGAGGTCAAGGACTCGGATGGGCAGGTCATTCTGTTCATCGATGAATTGCACCTTGTCGTGGGCGCCGGAAAAGCCGAGGGTTCCGCTGACGCCGCCAACCTGCTCAAGCCTGAATTGGCCAGAGGCTCGCTGCGTTGCATCGGTGCGACCACATTGGATGAGTATCGCCAACACATTGAGAAGGATGCCGCGCTCGAACGCAGGTTCCAGCCTGTTTATGTGGGTGAACCGACGGTCGAGGATACGATTGCGATTCTGCGCGGATTGAAATCTCGCTATGAATCTCATCATGGAGTTCGCATCACCGATAGTGCTTTGGTCGCGGCTGCCAATCTTTCCAACCGCTACATCGCTGATCGGTTCTTGCCCGACAAGGCCATCGACCTCGTTGATGAAGCGGCCAGTCGTCTGGCGATGGAAAAAGAAAGTGTGCCCGAGCCGATCGATCGCATTCAACGACGTTTGCGTCAGTTGGAACTCGCCCACCGCCAACTTGTCGACGAGCAGGAAGAGTCTGCTGTGACGAAGCGAAGCGAGGTTGAAGAAGAGATGGATACACTCAACCGAGAGCTCGCCAGCTTGCGGGAGCAGTGGGAGGCCGAGAAGCTCGGCTTGGAGGATGTTCAGTTGGTTCGTCAGGAGGCCGAGCAGTTGCAACATCGGTTCGCCAAACTCGACGCGGACGCTAAACAGAAGCAGTTGCAAGGTGAAAGCCCTGAGGATCTGTATCAAGAGATGCTCGATGTTCGTACCAAGCAAAGTGAGTTGCAGAAGCGATTGGAAGAGTCGGAGGCTCGTGAGCAGGCTGCCAAGACAGAGCAGGCGGAGGTCCCAGATGACAAACGTCGACTGTTGCGGCACGACGTCACCGAGGATGAAATCGCGGAAGTGGTGAGCGCTTGGACGGGCGTACCGCTGACGCGAATGCTCGAAACCGAGCGGGCCAAGCTGCTGGTGATGGAAGAGCGACTTCATCGTCGAGTGATCGGGCAAGATGAGGCGGTTGAGGCTGTCTCGGATGCCGTCCGTCGTAGTCGTAGCGGCCTGCAGGATCCGAACCGTCCGATTGGTTCTTTCCTGTTCCTTGGGCCCACCGGTGTCGGAAAAACTGAGCTGTGCAAGGCGCTTGCGGAGGTGATGTTTGATGACGAGTCCGCAATGTTGCGGATCGACATGAGCGAGTTCATGGAACGGCACAGCGTGGCGCGGCTGATCGGTGCGCCTCCTGGATACGTTGGATACGAGGAGGGCGGAAAGCTGACCGAAGCCGTGCGGCGGAGGCCTTATTCCGTTCTTTTGCTGGACGAGATCGAAAAGGCACACCCTGACGTCTTTAATATCCTGCTGCAGGTTTTGGACGATGGGAGGCTGACGGATGGACATGGTCGGACGGTCGACTTTACGAACACCGTGGTCGTGATGACCAGCAATGCTGGGAGTCAAGTCATCCAACAGGTGACCGAACAAGGTGGTGATGAGGATGCGCTGCGCGATGCCGTGCACGAAGCGTTGAAGGTGCGTTTCCTGCCAGAATTCCTCAATCGAATCGATGACATTGTGATCTTCCACCCTCTGCAGAGAGACGAGATTCGCAAGATCGTTGAGCTGCAACTCGATCAGCTGTCTAATCGGCTTAGTGAAAATGGACTTGCGTTGGAGGTGTCCGAGGATGCGCTCGATGAGATTGCATCGGTGGGCTACGATCCGACGTATGGAGCGCGTCCGTTGAAGCGAGTCATTCAACGGGAGATCCAAAATCCGATGGCGACGGCGTTGTTGAAAGGATCGTATGAGGAGGGAGCGACGGTGTACCTCGACTACAACGGCGACCAATTCACCTTCCGTGATTGTCCTTCCGAGTTAGCGGATGCTAGCTAGATAGTTTTGGGATGCGGTAGCGATCCGCATTGATGAATCAATTGCAAGGCAATGTTCCGTTTGGAGCGTTGCCTTGCTTTTTTGCTGCACTGGTCTTGCCACATTTCCGTTTACAACTGTAATCTGTTTACATGTGTAAACGAAGGAGATGAGAAGCGTGCAGATTTCTGATGCCGAATGGACGGTCATGAATTTGGTCTGGGATTCCCAGCCGATTGATGCGAGGTCCGTTGTCGCGGCTTTGGCCGACGACAACGGGTGGTCCGCTGCGACGGTCAAAACGATGCTGCACCGACTGGTGAAGAAGGGGGCACTCGCCCACGATCCAGACGGAAAACGATATCAGTATCGCGCGATCGTTCGCCGCCGTGATTGCGTGCGTCGCGCCAGCCGATCATTCGTTGATCGCGTGTTTGGCGGCGAAACTGCTCCTGCTCTTCTTCATTTAGTGAAAAGCGCGAAACTGTCCGCTGATGAGGTTGATCAGCTTCGCGCTATCCTCGACGACAAGGATCAAGGGAATGGTCGCTGAGATACTT
>JBPCVD010000683.1:0-7678 GCA_051010815.1 Rubripirellula sp. | reverse complement strand
CATCTCGTCTTCTACCGAAACCTGGAGTGTCGGATGTTAGGTCGTGTGATTGTGATTGCCGCCGGGATGTTGATGCCGTCACTGTCGCCGTCGGCGAGCATTTGTGCCGAGGTTCCGCCCCTTCGTTTTTCACGTCAAGTGTTGACGGACCAGTACTACTGCGATGGCGTTTCGATGGGGGATATCAACGCCGACGGGCACACCGACATTGTTGCGGGCCCCTTCTGGTACGAGGGACCAGCGTTTGTCGAATCGCATGCGTTCTATGAACCTGTTGCGTTGCCTCGCGAGCCGAGTCCAAGCAATAGCATGTTCAGTTTTGTTCACGATCTCAACGGCGACTCGTGGCCCGACATCGTTGTGCTGGGACGCGTGCACAAGCATGAGGCGAAGTGGTTCGAGAACCCCGGCAATCGAAGAAAACTAGATGCTTCAAGCATCAAGGGTGGACCAGAGGAGGAAGCGGAGTACTGGACGAGCCATTTCATGTTCGATCGTGTGCGGGGAGAATCTCCGACTCTTGTAGATATCGACGGCGATGGTGGCCCGGAGCTGATCTGTCATTGGGAGGGGCGATGGGGTTGGATCGCGCCTCAAGAAGGAGAGCCATATGCGGCGTGGACATTTCACGCGATAGGCGAAGACGAAGGTTGGCCGCAGTTCTATCACGGAGAGGGAGTGGGCGACATCAATGGAGACGGTCGTCTCGATCTTGTGATCAACGATGGTTGGTATGAACAGCCCGATGAATCCAAATCGGACGGCGGGGCTTGGCACTTCCACCGGCATCGATTTTCGCAAGAACGCGGTGGGGCCCAGATGTTTGTCAACGATGTGGATGGCGATGGCGATGCGGATGTGATTTCCGCGATCGATGCGCACGGTTGGGGGCTTGCGTGGTACGAGCAGCGTGAAGGTGTGGCCGGCGCGAGATTCTTGGAACACTTGCTGATGGGTGATCGTTCGCAAGAGGAAAACTTCGGGGTTGCTTTCACGCAACCGCATGCCTTGGAACTGGTGGACATCAACGACGACGGTCACAAAGACATCGTGACCGGCAAGCGTCGTTGGGCACATGGTCCAACGGGAGACATTGAGCCATCAGCCGCGCCGGTCGTCTACTGGTTCGAGTGGACAACGGATGATTCTGGTACGCCGAGATACGTTCCGCATTTGATTGATGATGAATCCGGCGTCGGCGTGCAGATCCTGGTCGCGGATGTCGACGGTGATTCTCGAACGGACGTCGTCACAGCGTCCAAGTTGGGAACGTTCGTTTTTCGAAACCTACACGAAGCAGATCCGGGATCGGCTCCGGGTGAGTGAATCGAATGCAGATCGCACTTTCGATGAATCCGTCAACGTCTCATCCGGGGCTCAAGCCGATATCAGTGTGACGCTCTCCGTGACGCTTGTTACAGTGCAAAAATGGCTGGCTGCAAGAAAAGCACATTCGGAATACAATGCGAGCCTTGTGCTATCTCTTCCCCTTTATCTTCGTACTGCAACGACAAATGACAGCTAATCGACGAGCTTTTCTTGCATCTTCTGGCGCCGCGATCGCCACCTCCGGTTTTCTCGGTCAGGCTTCCTTCGCGCAGGACGCGTCGTCGAAGTCAGCCAACGAGCAGCCGGTGATCGGCTACATCGGCACGGGAATTCGCTATCACACGGCGCTCGGTGATGGTGGGGCCAAGTTTGGGCCATGTGCGAAGATTTCTGATGTGGATGGCGTTCAGGCAGGTCGCGCGCTGCAGAAAATGATGGACTTGCATCGCGAGAATAATCGCCCGCTCGATACGACGGTTCACGAAGACTATCGGCATGTGCTCGACGACAAGAAGATTGACGTCGTGATCATTGCCTCGCCCGACCATTGGCACACCAAGCAAGTCGTGGAGGCATTGCAAGCGGGCAAGGATGTCTATTGCGAAAAACCGTTGACACTGACCATCGAGGAAGGCAACCTGATCGAAGACGCGATCAAGAAGACGGGCGGCATCGTGCAGGTTGGAACTCAGCAGCGTACGGAGTTTGGGAGTCGTTTCGTGACCGCTGCCGCGATGGCCCGAGACGGTCGCGTGGGTGATATCAAGACTGTTAACGTTTGCATTGGCGGTTCGCGAGATCCTGAGGTTTTGCCGGTTGTGGATCCGCCCAAGAGTTTGAATTGGGAAAAATGGCTGGGCCAATGTCCGGTCGTCGATTATCGCTCGGCGGCATCGATCGCTGACACCACGGGTTGGGGTGCGGGGCATCCGTTCAGTCGCGCTCACCGCTACTACCGATGGTGGTACGAATACAGTGGAGGCAAATTGACGGACTGGGGCGCCCACCATGTCGACATTGCGATGTTGGCGCTCGACAAACTTCGCGACGATATCGGTGTCGTCAAAATCGATCCACAGGAAGTCTCGCACCCTGTGCCATTTGTCGACGGCATGCCAACGAAGGATGATCGATTCAACGCCGCGACTAAATTCAAGGTCAAGGTCACCTTTGATGATGGCGTCGAAATGTTTGTTCGCGATCGAGCGGATGAACTTGGGTTCGACAATGGAATCATGTTCCAAGGCACGCAAGGACGCTATCTCGTCAATCGTGGGAAGCTCGTTGGTAAGCCGGTCGAAATTTTGAAAGAGAAACCGCTCGAGCGTGACCCCTTTGAAATGTTGTACGGACAGGCCAAGCCAGCGTCACACATGACGAATTTCATGGACTGTGTGAAGACTCGTGAGCAACCCATTTCGAACGTGCCAAGCCACAACGCGATGTTGAACGTTTGCCACGCCATCAACATTGCGATGCGGCTAGGACGTGAACTGAATTATGACCCCAAGACGCGGAAGTTTGTCGATGACGAGCAAGCGAATACGTTTGTCGGTCGAGAGAGACGCGAAGGCTACGATATCGTCGTTTGATTTTGCGTGTGTCGATGGAAAAACAACCGATCGGGAACCCAGGGTTGAGTGTGCGGTCGGTGCCGGCAATCCATGAATACTCTTGGGCAATTCGAGGGCGGGCGAACTGATGTCGCGAAAGGAACCTCTGACCTGCCCCGGCGACCGTGTTCCGATCCGGTGCGTCGATGAGGTGCAAGAAAACATGCGTCAAACCCCGCGATCTCGTGCCTCGGGAAGCGATTGGCGATTTCGCGTCGTCATCGGGATGTTCATCACGCTGTGCATGATTGCTGCCGGGGACATCGTGGCGCATGGTCAGACGCCAGGCGTTGGGGCGAGCGATATCACGAATTCCAACGTCGCGGATTCTGGTTTAATTGCTACGCCCGGTGCAACTGCGCCCGGTACAACTACGCCCGGTTCGGCGGCGACGCCCGGAGTCTCGCGATCCACATCGGAAGGATTCGATCCGGGATTCTGTATTGTGCAGCCCGAGGAGCCAGCTTCGGTTGAGATACATGCGGACTACGAAGGGCGACGATTCTATTTTTGTTGCGAAGTTTGCCGTCGCGACTTTCTTTCAGACCCATCAAGGTTCGATTCGCTTGTCAGCGAGGAGGGGGTCGATGCGTTTCAGTACAACGATCAGCCAGACGCCTATGCGGACACGTTTTGGGGGCGGGTTGGTCGACTGACACTTTCGGTTCAGGCGGTTGGTAGCTGGTTTGAGCGAGTCTTTCACTTGGAAGATCCGCGCTCACTTACGCTGGCTTCGCTGTTCCTGATCAGTCTTGGCGGAATCGGCTATCGATGGTGGTCGGGTCGTCGCGCAGGCTTGACTCGGAGTCCCACGCTCGTTGTGGCGGGAATGATTTTGCTCGCGTTCGTGCCCTGCTTTTATGCCGACGCATTGCGTCACGACTTGAAACGTACTTCGGATGAGTTGGGCGAAACGATCGAGAAGGCGTCGCGGTTCGAGCGTCAGTATCGCGATCTTTCTGACGAGGATCAGATTCACTACGCGACGTTCCTGAATTTTGGCGACCCTCCGATCCCCCGTCCGAATCCGCTCGATCCGGCGTTGCAGCGAACCTACTTTCGCGGGAACGATGAACGATCCGATCTAATGTCGTACGGAGGAAACTATCGAACAGTGACTTTCGACTTATGGATCGAGGATGGCGATGGGCAACGTCTGGCAGTCGGAAGTCAGTTGGTCGATGAATCCGGTGCGCCGATCGAATGGTTTCTCAAAGTTCGCTTTGAACGAGCGAGCCAGACGGCGAGCGGGTACTTCACGGACCAGTACATGCAGCGGATGTACGTCACGATGGAGTCGGGGCATTATCTGGGTAGGGACGAGCCCGTGTCGGACCGGGTGCCCTGGGACATGGTGGAACACGAGCAGGTATGGGTTGCCAGGTATCCTTTGCCCAGCGGTGTTTTCGAGCGAACCGAGTCAACGCTGCCTGGCGAAATCGCCCGAGAAAGGAAGATTGATTCTGATCGGCCACGCGATCTCAGTGGCGTCGTCTACCTTTGTGAGGACCGTTACGATCACAACCGAATGCTTGGCGGACGTTTTCACTATGCGGTCGCGTATGACATTCGGAGTTCGGAGAACGTGGTTTCCGAGGAATCGGACTTGTGGATGGAGGCCACCTACCGAGGGCGCAACTTTGCGGATTTGCAGATCTCCAACGAAGAATGGTTGAGCGAGGCTCCGATTCCTGAAAAGTAGCCGCGCCGATAAGTGATTTCCCTTCGTTCTTGAGGCTCGGTAGACCTTAGGCGTGACGAAAATCTAGGCTTTTTCGATTCGTCTCGCATGGCTTTCGGGCAGCGTTTTGATAGGGGCGGTCAAATTGGCCGGAATGAGTCGCTGCTGTGCGCTCGTTGCGAGTTTCGGTAGGCGGCGCTATTTCCGGACCGCTATACTTGGGCGTGTGAATGGGGCGAAATCTCGTTCACGTCTTCTCTCAGCTTTTCCGTTTGACCTTTTGATTTCTGTCGGGTGCACGTTCGTGAAGACGCCTTCGGTTGAACCCGTCCTGAAAAGTCGCTTGCTTCCACGCGTCTCGTTCCGGTTCATGCTCTTGATGACGACGTTGGCAGCTGTGATCGCAGCTGTGGCGAAGGTTGCGGGCGAAGGCGATGCGTTTGCTTATGCCGTGATCGTAGGCGTTAGTTTTTTGGGCGCATGCTTCGCACTGTTCGCGCTGCTCTTCTTACTGACCTGGTCAGTGTCGTCGCTGTGGTATCGCGACAGTTTTGACACGCATCTGGGAAACCCGTTCGCGGATGGGCAATTGCCGCCACAGATTCTGCCGCCTCGGGAGCAGCGATCATGAAGGCGCCCTCAGCGAGCGTTGTTTCGCAGGTGGCTGGATCGCGGACGTGTCGTGGGTCGCTGCTGGCTGCGTTTCGATCGGTCGTTTGGATGCCGTGCTTGATGTGGTTTGGCTTGATGTGGCTGGGCTTGGCTGTCTCGTCGACATCTCCCGTTCAAGGCGACGAATTGTTGGGGCCTTTCTCTCCAACGTTACGGTTGCCGGGGGTTGGTGGGAAAGCGGTTGGGTTTCGCACTTCCATTCGTGTTCCTCAATACACGACGGTGGGGTACGTACCTGTCGAGATCACGGTAAACGGCAGCGGTGCAATTCCATCCGATCGACGTTTGGTCTATCGATTCAAGACGGTGGATGGAGGCCAAACGCCGCCGCAAAACGGGTTGGAGATCGATGTGCCAATACTCGTTCCCCAGGGAACGCGAAGCGCCACTTGGGTTCGTTATCTGCCAAAATGGTCTGCCGGCCTCGAGCTTGAGGTGACGGTGCTGGAAGACGGGCGTCCTCTGCCTGAATTCAACGATGTGATTGGCGGTGGCATGCGGGCTGGACGCAGGAGACTGCGATCGCAACTGGACGTCGAGTACTCGTTGAACTGGGTGTTCGTCGGGTCAGATGTTGAGTTGAATCGAGGCAAGCTTCCCAGCCTGCAACCGATTTGGCCGGAAGCGTTTGGTGGGGCGTCGGCGTCTCCAGCCTTTTGGTCGCAGATGCTCAGCGGTCCGACCTTGTTGGCGGTGGGGCAAGACGAATTGCCAACCGACTGGCGCGGTTATCAGCAGTACGATGTGTTGGTGATCAGTACGAAGGGCGCCGAGGCTTTGACGACCAAGTCGGAGCAGTGGCGCGCGATGCGAGGATGGATGCTCAACGGCGGCACGATCGTCGTTTATGACGCTGAGACGCCGGAGTCGATTGCCGACACGTTAGGGGTTTCGTGGACCGGGGACGCGGACGCGAGAGAGCGTGTTGCCAGGTACGCCTCGGAGTACCAGCAAAACTTGGGCGCACTTGAAACACGCGCGACGACCTACATCGCAGAGCTGCAGTTGGAATTGAAGGAGAGCGAAGGGCAGGGAAACGGAGCGGTGACATCTTCGGCGACGATGTCATCATTGCGGTTACCACTTGCCACGATCAAAAAGGAGTTGAAAGAGGCAAAAGCGGAAGCCGCGCGTCTTGCCGAAGAGCCACACCACTCTTTGAACGAATGGACCAAGCGAGTTCAGGTGCAATCCGTCGGAAGTGGTGAACTGATTTGCCTACGTCGGATCGAGGAGGGAGAGCTTCCCCCGAAGGCCTATTGGGACTTAGTGAACGATGAAATCGATTTTCGCGCATCTCCGGTGATTCGCCGCGGCGTCGACCCGATGGTCGGTGATCGTCGGTTTTCCCGGTGGTTGATTCCCGGCGTGGCCCAGCCGCCGGTGTACACATTCATGGGGCTACTGACCGCGTTCGTGATTCTGGTGGGGCCGGTCGCCTATCGTCGGACGGCGAAGCAGGGACGCAGTTATCTGATGTTTGCCATCGCTCCGGTGCTCGCGCTGATCACGACCGTCGCCATGTTCGGTTATGGCATTGTTTCAGATGGGTTTGGGACCGTCGTTCGTGTCCGCCAATTGACGTGGGTTGATGGGAACCTGGGTGATGCGGGAGAACGTGTTCGGGCCACTTATTTTGCGGGAGTCCGGCCGGGTGATGGATTGAGGTTCGCCGGGGATGCGGAAGTGATCGGATATCGTGAGGGGACGGGCGATGCCTGGGAAGAGTTGGACGAATTGGCCCCTTCGGTCATGGGAAAGATCTCGATCCGTGAAGACTTGCAACGGTTCGACTCTTCGTTTCTTCCCTCACGTCAGCAAAAGCAGTTCGTCACGCACCAACCAAGATATGAGATTGGGCGATTGCAACTGACGCCCGATCCGAAGGGTATCGCGGCTCCACGCGTCTCCAATGGATTCTCGTTCGCGATGCGTGAATTGGTCGTCCGCGATCGGTTAGGAGTTTACTGGCAGGCGATGGAGGTTGCCCCGGGCCAGTCGGTTAAATGCAAGGCCTTGACGGTCCAGGACGCCTCCAAAGCATTGGGGAAACTCTACCGTGACAATCGTCCGGTTTCGGCGGTACGTGAGCGAAGTCAGGTCAATCAATACCGGAACCTGATCTTTGATGTGGTCACGGATGTGAGCCGCAATCTTGGCACGAAAACGACGGTCAATGAGGGCGTGTTCGAGTATTGGTTGCAAGCGCATCTGCAGACTTCAGGCGACATCCCCAGGTCACATTTCGTCGGTCTGTCTGAAATCAGTGCCGATGTTCTGGCGGTTGAGAACTGTGAAGTGTCGTCGAGTGTTCGCTACGTGTTTGGAACGCTGCCATGAAGATGGATGACACATCTCCGAACAAGAATGCGGACTCTTCAGC
>JBPCVD010000682.1:0-7240 GCA_051010815.1 Rubripirellula sp. | reverse complement strand
CTCGGAAGGAATCGAATCCAAAATGTTCACGCAGCAAGTCCGTATGGCTTGTTGCTTGGGGGGGTTCGTCAGGGAATTCCATACCGGTATTCATCTCGACATGCTGATTCTCTCGGTGCAAATCGACAACCCGTCGTGGAATGCGGTTCCAGTGCTGCATTCAGGGGTTGGCTCGATTCCGCAGGGAACACGCGGCAGAAGCTGTTGGCGAAGAGCATTGGGGATCCTCATGCCACCCGAAACACCCTGTCTATGCCGCCGCAGTTGACTTCAAGAATGCGCAAGTGAATCGCGCTAACCGCTATATTTCGACGCCCCGGCGATCTCTTCCGGCTCCGCCAATCACGATTCAGACACTTAGGAAACACATGACTCAAGACGAATCCATTGAATTTGAGGAGCTGGAGGGCGAGACAGAACTGACACCGCCTGAGGTCTACGCGGCAAACCTGGTCGAATGGGCTGTCGAACATCAGGCGAGCGATTTGTTCATCTCGGACACCGATCGCTCTATCACCGTTTCCATGCGACGCCTTGGCCGAATCGAACCGATTCGACGACTCGCATGCGACTACGGCCGACGACTGCAAGGACATCTACGCGTGTTGGCGGGGGGCGACGTCGGGGAAACAATGCGTCCAACGGAAGGTCGCGGCGTGATTGGCACCCCCGGTGGTCGGGAAGTCGACATGCGTTTGAGCACCATGCCAACTCTGTTTGGGCAGGACGTCGCGATTCGTCTGTTCGATCCAGCCAGCGGCGTCAGATCGCTCGATGCATTGGGGTATGACCAAACAGAGCTTCAGATTGTGCGAGAAATGCTGCAGCAGCCCTCGGGCATGATGCTCGTTGCGGGACCGGTTGCCAGCGGCAAGTCCAGCACTTTGTACGCGTTGGTCGACGCCCTGAATGATGGCACGCGCAAAATCCATACGTTGGAGGATCCTATCGAGCATGCGATCCCGGGTGTCATGCAATCGCAAATCAACGAGAGGGCTGGAGTTGGCTTTAACGAGCTCTTGTCTGCGGTGCTGCGGCATAGCCCCGACGTCATCATGATCGGCGAAATTCGAGATGCTCGTACCGCCTCGACTGCGCTTCGCGCGGGAGCCAGTGGCCAACTGGTCCTTGCAACGATTCACGCCAAATCTGCCGCCGAAGCGGTCGATTCACTTTTGCAGTTCGACGCAGATCCGAAGTCGATATCCCAGGCGTTGCTGGGAGTCATTAACCAACGTCTGGTCCGCCAGCTCTGTACAGATTGCCGGCAGACCATCGACGAAGAGACACCCGACGTCACGAAGCGAGTGCAACCGCGGCTTGGGGATCTCCCGCCTCATTACTGGCGAGCACCCGGTTGCGACGTTTGCTTTGGCAAAGGCTTCTCGAATCTCACCTGCGCGCCGGAAATACTGGCTGTCGATCGCAACCTCAAGGGAGTGATCGCAGGTGGTTCGGGTGCGATCGCCCTCGAAGACGCGGCGAAAGAGCAGGGCATGCTGACCATGGCTGAGTCATTGGCCGCAAGAGTCTATCGCGGAGAGACCACGGCGCTGGAGGCACATCGAATGATTCCTGCGCCCCAGTTTGCCGACCTGACAATCGTCGGCCAATAGGCTGCTGGAACCTATTCCATCTTCCGTCTGTTTGGCAGACCTTGGTGATGAAATAAAAAACGGCGGCCCTAAGGGCCGCCGTTGAAATCGTTTCGCTCCAGCCAGTGGATCAGTCTTGTCCGCCACCGAACATGGCTTCGCTGCCCTCGGATGGCGGCGTGTCAGTCGGAGGATTCTCGGAAGACGGCGGAGCCGCATTTGCGTCTGGCGTTGGCTCAGCACCAGCGGACGGATCGAGCGTCGCGGATCGGCCAGCCGGTGTGGCGGGATCCATGCCAAGCATGTTCGCCAATTGGGCGTCACCTGCCGGAGCAGCCCCGTCTTCAGCGTTCAGAAGTGGGAAGCTCTCCTCAAGACTTTGAACAGGAGCGCTGGCCAGTTCTTCCAATGCTTCACGACGGTAATTGACTTCCGACTCTTGGAAGATTCGGAATCCGGTACCCGCCGGGATCAGGTGTCCAAGAATCACGTTCTCTTTCAGACCCACAAGCTTGTCGACTTTGCCTGCCAACGCTGCCTCGGTCAGCACCTTGGTCGTCTCTTGGAACGACGCCGCACTGATGAAACTGTTCGACTGCACGGCAGCCTTCGTGATTCCGAGCAACTGAGTACTCGCCGTCGCACTCTTGGGACGCTTGCCCTTGGCAGGCGCGCCGCCAAGTGCCTCGATCTGAGCATTGGTTTGCTCGAAGGCTTCCTTGGGGATGATTGTGCCCTGCGAGTAGTCACTGTCACCAGGATTTGAAATCTTGATACAACCGCTCAACTCCTCGTTCGCCTTGCGGAACTGGAAACGGTCCATGACCAATCCAGGCAGCAAGTTCGTGTCACCGGAGGTTTCAATTTTCACCTTCCGCAACATTCGGGCGATGATGATTTCACAGTGCTTATCGTTGATCTCAACCTTCTGCGATTGATAGACCTGCTGAATCTCGTGCAGCAGATACTGCTGGACTGCTTCTTCGCCAGAAACACGCAAAATGTCGTGCGGCACCAACGGTCCGTCGACCAGTGCCTGACCCGCTTTCACGATGTCACCACTGTGAACTTGGAAGTGCTTTCCATGAGGAACCAAGTGCTCTCGTTCGATCCCTGATTCACTACGCACGATGATCGTACGCTTTCCACGCTTTCGCTCCGCGAGGATTTCAACCTCACCGTCGACCTCCGCGATCACGGCTGGATCCTTCGGCTTTCGAGCCTCGAAGATCTCGGTGACTCGAGGCAAACCACCGGTAATGTCGGAAACACCACCCGCTTCACGTGGCATCTCGGCAAGCACGGTTCCGGGTGCGATCTCCGCACCCTCTTTTGCCATGATCATGGCACGCTCTGGAAGGTACTGCACGTCGAGTGCTTTCCCTTCAGCGTCTTCGACCACAATCTGCGGGTGCAAGTCACCTTTGTGGTCGACGATCATCAGACGCATGTTTCCGCTGGCTTCTCGCTCAGCCCGCATGGTCTCGCCTTCCACGATATCCTCGAACCGGACTTTACCAGTCACTTCCGAAAGAATCGGAATCGAGTACGGGTTCCATTCGCAAAGAATCGTTCCCTCTTTGACCTTCTTGCCTTCCTTGACCTTCAAGGTAGCACCAGTCGGAACAGGGTAGGACTCGATCTCACGGCCACGATCATCGACCAACAAGATCTCGCCGTTTCGTGTCAGCACGATTTGCTCGCCAGAGGTGTTCTCCACCGAACGCATTCGCGTCAATCGAACTTCACCCGACTTCTTCGACTTGATGTCAGACTCCACCGACTGCTTGCTCACACTGCCACCGATGTGGAACGTACGCATGGTCAGCTGAGTACCAGGCTCACCAATACTTTGAGCAGCGATGATTCCAACCGCCATTCCCTCTTCAACGAGAGCACCCGTCGACATGTCCATTCCATAACAACGTCGGCAGACACCGAGCGGGGCATCGCAAGTCATTGGCGTACGAACCTGGATTTTCTCCAAGCCCATGCCCTCGATGTTCCTTGCAATTTCGGGAGTGATCATTTCGTTTTCTTCAACGATCAACTCATCGGTCACGGGGTTCACAATCGACTGGCGACTGACACGACCATTGATCGAATCAACCAAGCTCACTTCGACCTTCTCACCACGGTAAACCACACCCTTAGTGATACCCTGCGTGGTGCTACAGTCGTCCATCGTGACAACCACGTTCTGCGCGACGTCGGCAAGTTTACGGGTCAGGTAGCCACTGTCCGCGGTCTTCAACGCGGTGTCGGCCAGACCTTTCCGTGCACCGTGCGTCGAACTGAAGTATTCCAGTACCGACAGGCCTTCACGGAAGTTTGCTTTAATCGGCGTCTCGATAATCTCGCCGGTGGGCTTGGCCATCAGACCTCGCATACCCGCCAATTGCCGAATCTGCTCGATACCACCACGAGCACCCGAGTGGGACATCAAGAACACTGGATTGACGTACCAGCCACCCTCTCGGATGTCGTTCTTCATCGCGTCCATCATGTCCTTGGTGATCAACTCACGTGCGTTGGTCCATTCGTCCAACACGTGGTTGTATCGTTCCTGACCGGTCATCAGACCACGATCGTAGGACTTCTTCAGCTTCATCACTTCCTTCTCAGCACTCTTGATGAAGGAAGCTTTGGTGTCAGGTGTCACCAAGTCGTCGGTCGCAAACGACAGGCCACTGCGAGTCGACTCACGGAAACCCATCTGCATCATGTCGTCGAGCAAGTGGATCGTCGCGCGACGTCCCAGACGCTGGTAGCAATCGCTGATCACGCCAGCCAAGTCACCACTTCGCATGGCTTGGTTGTAGAAGTCCATGCCGTCTGGAAGCATTTCGTTGAATCGAACGCGACCTGGCGTTGTATCGATGATGGCTCCGTAGACACCCGCATCGTTTTCAGTTTTCAGACGCTGGAACTTGGGCATCCGCATCTTGATCTTGGCGTGCAACGCGATCACACCCTGAGCAAATGCCAAATCGACTTCGTCGTAGCCGGAGAAGACCATTCCCTCGCCACGTTGATCCGGCATTTCGACGGTCGTGTAGTAACAACCCATCACGATGTCCTGCGAAGGACTCATGATTGGCTTTCCGTTGGATGGCGCGAACACATTGTTCGTACTCATCATCAATGTGTGTGACTCGACCTGAGCTTCGATCGACAGTGGAAGGTGGACCGCCATTTGGTCACCGTCGAAGTCCGCGTTGAATCCTTTACAGACCAGCGGGTGCAGGTGAATCGCGTTACCTTCGACCAAAGTTGGTTCGAACGCCTGAATGCCCATGCGGTGCAGGGTTGGGGCACGATTCAAGAGCACCGGGTGATTGGTGATCACCTGCTCGAGAATGTCCCAAACCTCTTCGTCTTTTCGCTCCAGCATCTTCTTCGCTGACTTGATCGTGTCAGCGTGCCCAAGCTCTTTCAGGCGACGGATGATGAATGGTTGATAGAGTTCCAGAGCGATCTTCTTGGGCAATCCGCACTGATGCAACTTCAGTCGTGGACCGACAACGATCACACTTCGCGCGGAATAGTCGACACGCTTTCCGAGCAAGTTCTCACGAAAACGACCTTGCTTACCTTTGATCATGTCGGTCAAAGACTTGAGCGGTCGGTTCGACGAACCGAGCACAGGTCGCTTGCAACGGTTGTTGTCAAACAGAGCGTCAACCGACTGTTGCAGCATTCGCTTCTCGTTGCGAATGATGACCTCAGGCGCGTTCAGGTCGACCAATTTCCGCAAACGATTGTTGCGGTTGATAATTCGACGGTACAAATCGTTCAAGTCGCTGGTGGCGAAGTTGCCGCTGTCCAGCAATACCAACGGGCGCAAGTCGGGTGGAATCACAGGAATGACATCCAACACCATCCACTCGGGACGGTTGTCGCTGTCGCGAATCGACTCGACGATCTTCAATCGGTTGATCAGGTCCTTCTTCTTTTGCTTGGACCCTGTCTCGTCTAGCTCAACACGCAATCGCTCGGACAACTGAACCAGGTCCAGCTTATTGAGCAGTTTGCGAACAGCCTCTGCACCCATATCGGCTTCAAAAGAGCCTTCACCGAACTGAGCGCGAGCAGCGCGATACTCTTCCTCAGTCAGCAACTGTTGAAACTCAAGCTCCGTCGTGCCTGGATCGATCACCACGTAGTCTTGGAAGTAGATCACTTTCTCGAGCGAACTGGTCTTCATGTCCAGCAGGTTGCCAAGACGCGAGGGCATCGCCTTGAAGAACCAAATGTGCACGACGGGTGCGGCCAATTCGATATGGCCCATCCGCTTACGACGCACACGACTGTGAGTGACTTTCACACCACAGCGATCGCAAATCATTCCCTTGTACTTCATGCCACGGTACTTACCGCAGGCACATTCCCAGTCCTTTTCGGGTCCAAAGATACGCTCGCAGAACAAACCATCCTTCTCAGGACGGTAGGTTCGGTAGTTGATCGTTTCGGGCTTCTTCACCTCACCGAACGACCAGCTCTTGATGTCCTGTGGACGGGCCAGTGAAATCCGAACGGATGCGTAATCGTTAATGCGATCGTAGCTGTTGGATTCGCCAATCGACATATTCTTGTGCTCCTGGGCGGTCGTGACTGACCGTTTCCGTGATTGAGACTCTTCTGGCGTGATAACTGACTAACACGTCCAACGATTGAAGTTCGCAATCGCTGGTGAGGTGTGAGTCATGGCTATTTTCTATGGTTGAAATCAGTATCGAGCAGATCGTGCGGCGTAGGCCGCCGCAGTTAGATCGGCCGCTTTTCAAGCTGCATGTTGAGTGCGAGACCGCGAATCTCGTTGGTCAACACGTCGAAACTTGCAGGTGTTCCCGCTTCCAGCGTGTTTTCACCTTTGACCATCGACTCGTAGATCTTGGTACGACCCTCGACGTCATCGCTCTTGACCGTCAGCAACTCCTGCAGGATGTAAGCGGCACCGTAGGCTTCGAGTGCCCAAACTTCCATCTCGCCGAAACGCTGACCGCCGAAGCGGGCCTTACCACCCAGCGGTTGCTGAGTGATCAACGAGTACGGCCCAGTGCTTCTCGCGTGAACCTTGTCGTCGACCAGATGGTGCAGCTTCAACATGTAGATGTAGCCAACAGTCGTTTCCTGCTCCAACGGCTCGCCGGTTCGACCGTCGCTAAGACGAATCTTGCCGTGGGCCGGCAGTCCAGCTTCATCCAAACACTTGTTGATGTCGCTCTCGGTCGCACCATCAAAGATTGGAGTGATCGCCTGGAAACCAAGCTTCGCCCCGGCCCAACCGAGATGCGTTTCCAAAATTTGACCCACGTTCATACGACTTGGAACACCAAGCGGGTTGAGCATGATTTGGATTGGAGTGCCATCAGGCAGGAAGGGCATGTCCTCGATCGGCAGGATCTTGGCAATCACACCCTTGTTTCCGTGGCGACCGGCCATCTTGTCACCAACACTGATGACACGCTTCGTCGCAATGTAGACCTTGACCATCTGCAACACGCCGCTGCGAAGCTCATCGCCACGCTTCATGCTGTTGAGTTTGCGGTCACGAACATCGATCGCAGTCTCGACATTGACCCATTGCTGAGCGTAGACCTTCTCGACTTCCTTCTGCTTTGCCTCACCCTTGACCTGATCCA
>JBPCVD010000681.1:0-2502 GCA_051010815.1 Rubripirellula sp. | reverse complement strand
GCTTCGTGGTGTCCCATCGCCTGCTCGAAAATGCCGAACTGCAGACAAGCGTCTGCGGTCGGCTCAACCTCTAACGCTGTGACGTAGCAACGGCGAGCCTCGTCCAAGACCTTGCGGCGGGCAAGCGGCATGCGACGTCGATCCAACACGCACGCCCTGCGTCTCAGCAGTCCCGCCAATGCCAGATTGAGTTTTGCGGATCGGCGGTTCTCGGTCAAAGCAACTCTCAGTGTATGAATCGCCTCCGATAGTTTCCGTTGGTTGCGGTACAACGCGGCCAATGCCAGCGCGGGCTCGCTCTGTTCGACCCCAAATAGAGTCGCGTTTTCGAAGCAAGCGACCGCCCGGTCTTCCTGTCCTTGCTGGCAGTGAATCCTACCGAGCAACGTCCAGCAATCTTCCTGGCAAGGGTCTGCCCGCACAGAATCGTCGAAAGCGATCTGCGCCGCTGAAAGATTTCCCAAAGCTAGATGCGCGTACCCGGCCAATCGGCTGCCCAAAGGATGGCCCTCGGAACTCAACGACCCACGCTGAAGCAATTCCAAGCAAGACTCGGGCGAATCATCTTGAAGCCTTGAGAAAGCGATCACACAAATCGCTTCGTTGTCAGCAGCATCCTGGCCCAGCCGTCGATGTGCACATTGCACGACCGCCAGGAACGGTTGCTCCACCGACTCGCGGACCGCAGCGCAGACGTCGTGTTGCAATGACTCAAGTCGACTCTGATTCACTTCCATAGCGTCTCGATCGGGAAGATGGCCGACGGCGAAACGTTGGATGGGTTCGCCGACACATGTTGCCACCAACGCTTTTACCAAGCTCGCGACTACGGCTCGTAGTAATAGTCGTACGAGGCGGGATCGTAATCGTACTGAGCTTCATAGTCGACGTATTCGTACTCGTAGGTCGGTGCCGCGTAGCCCGTGTCGTAATCGGGGTCTTCCTCGTCGTCATCTTGATCATCAGATACACCGTCACAACGGACAGAGTATCCCAGCGCGTCGACCGGTTCACCGAAACGCGATGAAGTACTGATTCGCAAAATGTAATCGCCC
Source organism: Rubripirellula sp. (assembly GCA_051010815.1). Lineage (GTDB taxonomy): Bacteria > Planctomycetota > Planctomycetia > Pirellulales > Pirellulaceae > Rubripirellula. The sequence goes on along the minus strand of JBPCVD010000681.1, from coordinate 1,447 downwards.
TGGGTTAGCCACGCCAATCCCGTCCGAGTCATGCCGGCTTGCGTTGACATCACCAACCGCATCTCGCCGGTGTGCGCATCGTAGACAGTCAGCTTGACCTGGTCGCCCTTGTTTCCCTCCATGGCCTCTAGATCAAAGCGAAACAGTTTCGTTTTTGCAGCCGTCCAACTCACGTAGCGATCCGCAGCCGAAGACCCCTCTGAATGAATCAGTTGGTTCATCTGGCCGCTCAACGCGGTGAAATCGGCGGTCACGACATAGTTGCCCAATGCGACCGACGACGTGGGATCCACGTTGATGTTGAGAAAGTAGTCCTTTCCCGCCTCAGGATGCGCCACCTCCAATGCCCACGTTCCGTCCTGGCGCAGCCGCCCGTTGACACCCACGGGTTGTCCGTCGGAATCCTGCACGGCAACATCGAGATCGAGATTCCGATCGACTGCGGCCACATGAATGAGCAGTCGATCCTCAATCACCGCGGGCGCCGTAAACTTCACTACGTCCACATCACTCCGACCACCCATCGCAGACTCCAACTCAAATCGAGTTCCAGAGTCGTAAACGTCGGACGATGGCAAGAGCAATCGAGTGGAGTCTGATTCCCAATCATTGAGACTGTAATTCGCGAACAACGCATCAGGACCAGAATCATATGGGGCTTGCACTGAATCCCTCGACCGAACGCTCTCACTCCGATAGTCGATTTCAAGCTCATAGTCACCGGCTGCGTAGACACTGCTCGAATCAATCGCGGAAACACGAATGAAAAGGGGCGACTGATCCGCAATCCCGGAAACATTGACGACGGCGTCATTGGCAAACACGGACGAAGCGTCGGAGCTTGCGATCACGGAACCTGAGGCATCCAGTACCTCCACACGCGACAGTAGCAAGCTGACGCCACGCGCGTTGAGCCTGATCAACACTTCGTCCTGCCCGGCAACGGGTGTGAACTGGTAATGATCGACGTCGGTTCCATGCAGGAGACTACCGCGAGTAGAAATCACATCGTATTTGGACCTGAACCCATTCGGCGTCGGCAAGAGTGTCGATACTTGAATTTGATCATTGGAAACTTGTTCGTACGGATCGCTTCGCGCTCCATACAGTTCCCGCATTCCCGCGATATCCTCGGCGCTGAGGATTCCTTTGGGAACGGTGTACTGCCGATACATGACGGTCCAGTCGAGCAGGCTGTCATCGAGCCCTAGAGTGTTGCCCGTTTCATGGAGCAGCACGCTAAATAGGTCGCGGTCAAATTCATCCAAGGTATTGAGATCGGGTCCGCCCGTACTCCAGTCGTCGAAGACGAACGCCTCATTCGAATTGAGCAGCAAATCTCCAGAATACGTTCCGGCAACCGTCTGGAAGGGGAGTGAGCTCGCGAGCAGGCCCGTTTGCGGGATGGAGCCGATCCGAAACTCACCGAACCTTGGATCATCCGTGA
>JBPCVD010000680.1:0-4505 GCA_051010815.1 Rubripirellula sp. | reverse complement strand
GTCAGTCAGGCGGGACGATCACACTGGGTGTGATTCGGATGACCGACGCGATGACCAACCGTGTGGCGTTGAGTGCGAGTGGTGACATCGTCGACGCGAACGCCGCAGCCGTGAACATTCAAGAGACAGTTGCCAATTCAAACACCTCAGTCTCGCTTCGATCGGGCGGCACCATCGGTCAATCGGATCTCGTCAATCCAGTCGAGTTCAATACACTGTCGATCGACTTGGATATCGATACGGTTTCCGCGATGTCGACGACTGGAATTTATTTGCGAGAGATCGCCGATGGGGGTTCGCTTCTGATCGACATGGCACCAGAAGTGAGTGTTGATATCGATGGTGTCCTCCGTAGCAATTTCAACAGCACAACCAGCGATGTAACGCAAAACCGGAGCCTCGACTCACTCGAAAATCTCACCACAACCATTGATGGCGAGATTGAAATTGTCGTGGCTGACGGCAACCTTGTCATTGCGGACGGAGCCGACGCGGATGGGCCGGACTTGAAAGCCGACCCAGAAATCATCGCATCGGGTTCGAATGGTCGAGTTGACCTGCGAACAATCGCGGCGAATGCGGTGATTGAGCTGCAGGACAACGTGCAAATTCATGCGGACAAGGTCACGGCGGCTTACCCACAACCATCAACACGTCCGATGCCGGAGAGCCTCGGTTTGGTTGCCGAGGACCGAGCCGTTTACATGAAGTCGAACGGCGTCGTGTTTGGGGAAGATATTGAAATCTTCACGGGCGAGGATCAGGGGACAGCCAGAATATTTTCGCCGCGACCACCCGATTACGTCGTCAATGAAGATGGCACGACCACGCCGATCGTGGGTGGTTTGATGCCGGCTTTCTACACGGCCGATAGTGTGCGCACGACAGTCTTAACGCAGGCTGACGTCAACAACGCCACTGGCATCTTGACCGTTGATCTTGGTCAAGAAGGTGAGCGAGGCATGACGATCGATCTCGACTGGGGCGCCGTGACCAAAGAGTTCCTTTGGGAAGGAGAGTCACGTCGTTTCCAGCAGATCAATGGGTTGTCGGCTGATGACGCGGTCTTTGTTGGAGTCGATGGTAACGGACAACCGACACAACCGGTCGTGGGCGGTGGCGGCGCGGCTGTGTTGAATGTGCAGCACTTCTACACTGAATCTGATTTGATCGAGAGTCGTGAGAATGGTCGTACATCCGCGACGGATCCAATCGAACTTCGATTTTCCGTACGCCACCACGAGTCAATTTTCATTGAGGCGTTCAATGTCACTCAAAGCCCGATCGGCAATGACGCAGTGCCCGGCGGAGTTGTGACTTCAACCGACAATCCGTCGACGCCAAGGGACGTGCTGCCAGGTTTAGAAAATGGTCAGCAGCGTTTTGTGATTCCAGCATTGTCGATCCCAGTTGCCTTTTTCCCTGTGAGAGAGGTAATTCCAGAGCTTGAGGTGCCAGAGTTTGAAGTCCGCTCGGAACCACGTGTGATCGTTCAAGAGACCACCGTGGATTCCGTGGTCACGAGTGGTTTCGCGACCGTTGGACGAGATGAATACTTCCAGATTCGTGCGTTGTCACCCGATCCAGGTGGTAGCGATCTGGCGCTGGAAAGGTTGCCGGATGACATCCTGGAGGGCGACAAAATCAAGCAGCTGCTCCAGGCCTTGCCTGATGGCAGCTATGAAATCGAATATGTCCTCGGTGACACTGTGGCACGCAGCATTCTGCGAGTTGATGTGCGCGGCGGTGAGGCAACGATTCCCGGTGCAGAATTGGATGAGGGCATTCTGCGCCTGAAGGAATTCGATGCAAGTGAACTTGAATCGATCGAAGATTCTTTTGAGGAAGCCTCGGAGGACTTGGAGTTGCCCGTCGATCAAGACGCCCAAACATCGGTCGTGACGGAGCCGGAGCTAACAGAGGAAGAAGAACCGCAGCAGAATGCGGTGCAGGAAGATCCGGAGCCGAAGGGCAACGAATCGGAGAACGTTGAGCCAGCGGGTGGAGCACGGTTGCGTGTGGACATCGATGATTCAGCGTCGCTGGCGACACGTGGAGAACGCAAGCTGGCATCGAGCGGCGTCCCCATCGCGGGCGTCGTGCTGGCGTCTACTCTGCAAAGAAAGCGTCAGCGGCGTGAACGGAAGCGTCTCTCTGTCGCTTCGAGATTTGCGGCACGTCATACGGGTCCCCAACTTTTCAACGAAACAGACAAATCGTAGATCGAACACGATCTATTAGGAAAACGATGGTTAACAACGATCACCCGCACGAAGACTCACCCATGCCTCCCGAGGACGACGATGCCAACGTCGAGTCTCCGTTGGAGGACACCACGTATATCGAATCGATGAGTTCCGAGGACGACGTTCCACCAGGAAGCAATTCGACGTTGCTGCCGATCGAATCGGAAGCAAACGAATCGTCGTCGGACGACGCCAAGCCGGGCGGAGCCGACGATCGAGAGCTGGATGTCACCGTTGCGAACCTTGAGACCACGACCCACGTCGACGACGAACAAGATATTGAGGCAACCGCAGCCATCGACAAGACGGTCGGTGATGGTGTGGATCAGACCGTTGAGTTGGACAGTGTCGATGCGATTGGATCGTCGTCAGCTGGCAATTTGTCGACCGACCACCCCACGGTGTACTCGGGAAAAAATCGACGTGGAAAGGCGAAGGTTACGGTCCGCGACGCTCAAGAAGAAACGGCGGAATCCTTCGACAGCAACCCGAGTGTCGACACCGTGGATTCTTCAGTGCTTGCGAGCGCGAACATCGACGAGACCATCAATCCACGCGAGCTTTCCAAGGAGGATGCGAACGCCTGGGACACTGCCGTTGGTAGCGAAAACGTGGATTCGGATTACACGCTCGATCCGGATGGCGACCCGAATCAAACATTGGTGGACCGGCAATTCGGGCGTCTGCGACGCCATGAGGTCGCACCGCTGAAAAAGGATCCGAGCGTTACGGACGACTACAAGCTGGTACGCAAGTTGGGCCAAGGTGGCATGGGCGACGTCTTCGTGGCGCGCCAAGGATCTTTGAACCGCCTGCTGGCTTTGAAACTGATCAAGCCGCTCGACGGAAAGAAGAAAGCCCAACTGGAAAAAACTGGCAAATTGGCTTCAGTGGAAGAGGAACGTCGCCAACAGTTTCTGTCTGAAGCGATCGTCACCGGAGACCTCGATCACCCGAACATCGTTCCGATTCATGATGTTGCGTTGACAAGCAACAACGAACTTTTCTACGTGATGAAACGCGTCGTAGGTAAGCCGTGGTCAAAGGAGATCAAGAAGACATCGCAAGATGAGAATATCGAGATTCTGCTGAAAGCGTGCGATGCGATCGCGTTCGCGCATGAGCGTGGCGTCGTTCATCGAGATATCAAGCCCGAAAATATCATGCTGGGCGATTTCGGCGTGGTGATGGTCATGGATTGGGGGCTTGCTCTACCAACGTCCAACTATGAAAAGCAAAACTCGATTTTTGCAACGTCGGGACTCGGTGGCACGCCCGCATTCATGGCACCTGAAATGGCGACGGGGCCGTTAGAAAATATCGGCCCGGCGAGTGACATCTATTTGCTTGGCGCCACTTTGTTCATGATCGTGACGGGCTCGGCGCCCCACAAAGCCAAGAACGTCACGGAGTGCCTGAAGGCTGTTCGACGCAACACGATTCGGGCCGTGCCTGCGGAGAAGCAGGGCGAGTTGCTGGATATTGCGTTGCGGGCCATGGCGACCGAACCAAAGGATCGTTATCCCGATGTGGCAAGCTTCCAGCGGGCCATTCGCGATTACCGTGCCCATGCTGAAAGCATCTCGCTGACGGTTCGAGCCAGCGATGATTTGAAACGCGCACGGGAGGAAAGGTCTTACGCTTCCTATTCACGCGCGGCATTTCGTTTTGAAGAGGCATTGAAGTCCTGGCCCGGGAACGAGAAAGCTCAGGCTGGATCGGCGGAGACGACCTTGGCACACGCCGATACCGCCTATTCCAATGGCGACTTCGACCTTGGTCTGTCGCTGCTCGACCGTGAGGCCCCAGAGCACCAAGAGCTGATCGGAAAACTGGAGGCGGGGATCGCCGAACGCGATTCCCACGCCGCTCGAGTCTCCGCCCTTAAGAAACTCGCTCTCGCGATGTTGGCATTCATTCTTGTCGGCGGCAGTGCGGCGATGTACTACATCGAGCAAAAGCGATCCGAGGCGACAGAGTCTGCGGAAGCCGAACGCGTTGCGAAAGAGATAGCTCTCGAAGCCGAGGGGGTTGCTAAGCACGAAAAAGAGAAGGCAGAAGCTGCGGCGGAATCCGAAAGGGTGGCCAAAATCAGCGCCCAGAACGCAGCAATAGAAGAAGCAAAGGCGAAGGTTAAGGCCCAGGACGCGGCGATAGCTGAAGCAAAGGCGAAGGTCGAGGCGGAGGACGCGGCGCTCAAGGCGCGGGACGAACAGGCGAAAGCTGAAGCCGCCGAGCAAGTGGCGATTGACGCTAAAC
>JBPCVD010000679.1:0-6329 GCA_051010815.1 Rubripirellula sp. | reverse complement strand
ATCAGCCAAGAAGATCATCAGGAAGCGCGCATGAGAGCGGCCGATGCAATGTCCAATGCCAGCGGTGAGGTGACGATGGCGTTACTAAAGGACATGACTGAACTCCCCGAATGCCCCGTTCGAGACGTCGCGGTCCATGCGATCCGTCGGCGTCAAGAAGCCGAAGCGAACTGAGGTATCAATCATGCTTTATATGAAATTGCGATTGCTCGGTGAGACCCACATGGCGGAAGTCAGCCAGCAATATCGAGAAACGGTGGCTTCGAGTGCGACCTCCGGTTTCTGGTATCTGTTGATTCCTGTGTTCGCGATCGCCGCGGCGGTCGTGATTTACAAGATTGCTGAGCGACCGCCTCCGGTCGTGAATACGCCTAACGGCATGCTCCACGAGCTATGCAAGGCACACGATATCAAGTCGGGAGCAAGAAACCTGCTGGATCGGATCGCAGACGAGGCTGAACTGGAGCATCCTGCGACTCTTCTTCTGGGACCGGAGCACTTCGAGGCTGCTGTGAAAAAGGCGGCTTCGAAAACGCGGTTCGATCGCCGACAACAGGCGACCCTTGGAATGCTACGCCGTCGTCTATTCGCGTAAGCTGGATCGCGCGTTAGGTTGCGGCGGGACGACGGGATCGGCTGAATCTCCCGTCGTGAAATCCTTTCTCCGTGCATGTTCGAGTCGCCAAAGTCCCTGGCGATTCTAGTGCTCTCTACGCGCTGCGTCGGCTTCGCTAGACTTCTCGGCTTGAAGGGCGAAGGTTCGGCCTTTCCACGACGACGAATTTTCTGCTTTGGATCAACGCATGCTTCCCGAAAGAATCCTCGGACGCACAGGATTGAGTGTTACCCAGCTCGGCTACGGAAGCATGGGGCTGCGCGGCCCACGGACCTGGGGTGTTCGAGTTGTCGATGATTCGGCGGCGGAGGCATTCTTGAATTCCGTATTGGATATCGGAATCAATTTCATCGATACGGCCCCCGACTACGGTGTCTGCGAAGCCCGGATCGGACGTTTCTTGTCGGGGCGGCGGGGGGAATACGTCCTGGCGACCAAGTGTGGCTGCGTTTACACACAGCGAGAAGATCATCTGGAGATTGACCACCAGTGGCGCGCGGACGTCATCGAACGCAACCTGCAACAAAGTCTTGATCGCCTTCGCACAGACCACATCGATATCATGCAATTCCATGGCGGTGACGCCGAATCGCTACAGCGTGCCGGGTTGATCGACTTGCTGTCGGATTTTCGGACGCAGGGAATGATTCGCTTCATCGGCGTTTCAAGCAAGCTGCCGAGTCTGCCTGGCCTGATTGACCTTGGTGTGTTCGATACGTTTCAGATTCCCTACTCCTGCCTCGATCCCCAGCATCATGATTTGATGACGCGTGCCGGAGAATCGGGCGCGGGGGTGATTGTTCGTGGCGGCATTGCACAAGGCGGGCCTGACGCGGAGATTCAACGCCCACTGCTGAACGATGTTTGGTCGAAAGCAGCATTGGATGAGTTGATGCCCAAGGGCATGTCTCGTGCTGAGTTGGTATTGCGGTACACACTCACGCATCCCCATTGCCACACAACCATTGTGGGGACCTGCAACCCGCAACACCTATCGGAGAACGTGGCGGCATGTCGTTCCGGAATGCTTCCGGATTCGCTTTATCGTGAGATTACCGATCGCGTCTCTCGAGTTGTCCGCGGTTAGATTACAGACGCGAGGCTGAATCGCAATTCAAGCGTTCTTGTTTTGATCGCTTTGCGTAGAAGGATTGAAGGTGTCTTCAAGCTGTTGATAGTTTTCCAGCATCGACTCCAGTTGCTCTCTCAGTCGTTCGAGATCGCGACCATTGTCAATCGATTCGCTTAGGATTGGGCGGAGCCATTCTTGCATTAGATGGAACTGCCCTTTCACCAAGTCGGCCAACACTCGAGGAACCTTGTGTTGAACCAAGACGCGTTGTTCGGGTGGCGATAGGGCTTGATGCTCGCTTATTTTTTCTAAGCGATCACTAGTCGATTGCAGCGTCTCGGCGAGCTGGCTGCCTGTGGTGGTCAAGCTTTGACGCAGCAAGTCCATCCGCGCGTCCATGCGTTCTTCCGAACCATCTCCGGACGCTGCGATCGCCTTTGAAATCACCTGCCGAATCGATTCCAGGCCATCTCGCATCGACGCGAGCTGACGCATGAGCTGCCCTGCTTGGTCTTCGCTGTCCATACCCGACATGCGAACACTCTCCACGAATGCATACTTGATCGCGTCCCAACGTTCCTTCTCCTCACTGCTGAGGATACCCATCAACTCTTTGAACTTCAGGACGTTCGCTTCATTGTCAGTCGTCAGCGTTTGGGAATCCTGTTCGTAAGTGCTGACAATCAGTGACTGTAATTCCGAATCGTTCATGACCGCGGCGACTCGCTCCGAGATCCGATTCATATTTCGGTAGCTACCCTGCAGCTTGAAAGGTGGTTCTGTGCGGTAGGCGTCGGCTTGAGCGGCGCTGCGGATGTAGGCGCGATTCACGCGGAGCACGACATCGCGGACCCGAAGCAGTTTTCGCATCACCTCGAACATTTCACGCAACTGGTCCATGGACAGGTTGCTTTGCAGCTCGATTCCTTCAAGCGAGTCGCGTTCGGCTGCTTGAATGATCGCGCGGGCATCTTCTGGCGGTGCGGTTCCCAGAGGTGCCAGTGTTCGATTGCTCGTCAGACAATTCTCCAGGTAGCTCATTTCGAAGGCGTCGGCCGAATCACCGATGATCTCACCCAAGTTGTAGACATCGGCACGGTTGGAAAGCATGTCGGGGACTTGAAACCGCTCGCCACTTTCGGTGTAGGGATTACCTGCCATGACGACGGCAACACGGCGGCCGCGAAGGTCATACGTTCGCGTGCGCCCATTGCGGACGCCTTCGATCTTTCGCGTCGCGTCACACAGGGAGATGAACTTTTGCAGCAATTCGGGGTTTGTGTGCTGAATGTCGTCCAGATACAGCATCACGTTGTCGCCCATCTCCAACGCCAAGTTCAATCGCTCGATCTCTTCTCTCGCAGCGGCGTTCGGAGCTTCTGCCGGGTCAAGCGACGTGACTCCATGCCCAATCGCCGGGCCGTTAATCTTCATGAAAACGATGCCGAGGCGATTCGCGACATATTCCATTAGAGTCGTCTTGCCGTAACCGGGAGGGGAAATCAGCAGCAGCAGTCCCATGCGGTCAGTTCGTTTGTCTTCTCCTGCCGCACCCATCTGCTTGGCAAGGTTGTCTCCAATCAAAGGTAGGTAGACTTCATCGAGCAGGCGGTTGCGCACAAAACTGGTGAGCACCCGAGGCTTGAACTCTTCCAGACGCATCTCCTCGCGCGCTTCGTCCACGACTCGGGACTTGGTTTCGTGAAGATTTCGAAACCTGGGGACGACATCACCGAAGTAACCTCGAACACGGCGAAGTACCTCGTGGTAATTCAGGTCCAGGTTACCGCTGACGATCCGCGCATGATTGCCGGCCATGTCGGTCAGCTCGCGGGCGATTTCAGCATTGACCAGCTTCATCGAACCGGGGCCATTGGAAAATACCGTCCACGCCAACTCATCCCGATAGGCGACTGCGGGGTCGATTTCGTCCGGTTTGGAATGCGTCCGCAGGAAAGCGTCAACCCAGTTTCGCGCCAAGATGAAACCCCGAACGGGATCGGTCTCGACTTTCAGAACACTCGACAATAGCTTCGTTCGATCGGCATCCGGAATCGCTGCACCGAACTCGGCATAAAGTTCCGACGCTCGCTCGCTGATCACTGGTTTCTTCGGCGCGTGAGTGAGCTCGTCAAACAGATAGTCGGCAAGTTGTGCGGAAGTCGTGTCATTGGGAAACAGCGGTCCCCACGTCATATGGTCCTTGTCAGCGAGTTCGGTCAATCGCTGCCGAAACTCGACCGCGGGCTGCGCTTGTGGGTACGCTTGTGCAAGTTTCGCGAAACCCCCTACCCAATCAGTCATTGTCTTCCGAGTCTTGGCGTCCAACAATTTTTGGAACCACAACAATCCGGCGGCGCGAACGCTGGGTGCGTGCTTCAGAAGCCCAATGTTGGCATTGATTTCAAGAAGACCCGTCAGGATCTGCGCGGCATCGAGATCATGCACGCCTTTTGCGTAGCCCTCTTCGAATCGTCCTCCGGTTCGCTTTTGAATCCATGCGGGATCAATGTCATCGGCCTGGATTGATGAATTCTCTGCACGAATTTCGTCAAAAAGATCAACGGCCAAGTATTCGCTGCGATAGACCTCGGCGTTTTCGCTGACGAGTTCCTGTGACCAGAGGTCTCGTGCGGCCACGAGCGCTTCATTTTTCAGAGGCTCGAAGAATTGCGTTCCCGTCAGGTGCAAACACATGTTGCCGTCCCGAAGAACGGTCGTTAGGTCGAGCGGTTGCGTGTTGACTGCGAACCGCTGGCTTCCGAGTCGAATGATGTCTCCACCATCTTCGTAAAGGTCCTGGCGATCCTTCAGTTGACGAACGGCATCTTCACGAATGGTCTTGAGTCGGCTCTGGAGATCTTCCACTCGAACGGCGTCATCGAGTTCGTCGAGCTGAGTGACGATGTCTCGCACTTTTTCGACCATCAGGTCGCCGGCAAAGTAAGCGGCGATCTCGTCGGACGTCTCCATTTTGTTGACTCGCGAGTCGATTCCTTTCAGAATTCGACTCGCCGCAGAGGCAAGCGATTCGGCTCGGCGATTGCGTTTTTCAACCAGCGCTACCTTGCGTGATTCAAATGCGGCATACACGTCCTCACGACGCTGAGCAAGCTGAACGACGAAGTCGTCAAACTCGGCGAAACGGCCCTCCAACTCTTCCAGTTGAACCATGATTTTGGTGAGGTACTCGTCGCATCGCTGCGGTGAGTCGCACACATCGAGATATCCCGATGTCGTCTGCTCCAAAAGTTTTAACTGCGAAGCGAACTCCGCTTTACCTTCGACGCTCACCAACTCCGTCACTCGCGCTTTGAGCGAACTGCGAACTCGATTGAGCGAAGCGAAGACGTTCCCGATCGAGTCGATGATTTCGGTTCGTTTCGTCGTGTCCTCAATGCGAAGATTGCTGACCGTTTCCGTCAGCAATTCAAGCGACGATCCGGAGGAATCGATTTCGGTTTCGAGCTCTTTGGCCTCTGCGACGGTTGCGATATCCGCCACTTTTTCGCCTGCGTCATTGACCCGCTGAATGTAGGGATCCAGTGAACCGGGCGTCAGCAGGAAGTCGACGCATCTTCGGCTAACGCGTTCGGCTCGTTCTGCGGTCGTTTTTTCAAGGTCTTCGACAACTGCTTCATCAACGTAGCGCAATTCCTTCAGCCCGAGCGCGTGGCCACGTTGTTCACGCAGCGAGGCCAGCGTCGAAACGAAATCATCGATTGATTCGAAGCGGCTGCGTTCGATCGCCTTGATCAGTTCCTCGATTGCCTTCTGAACTTCTTGCGTACGTTTTTGCGTATCGCGGCGAACCCGGACGACTTTTTCGAATTCCTCTACCGCAGCGTTGGCTGCTTCGCGAATTTTTTGCAGAGGTTCAGCGAGCTTTTTCGTTTCTTCCTTGTCGATCCAGAAATAGCTGTCCAGGACATCGGAGGCTTTTTTTCCGAGGTCAACGTACAAGCCTTCGTAGCTGTCATCCTTCTCGATCAACTGCATCAATTCGCTGCATTCCGCCATTCCACGAACGATTTCTTTGTTGCCAATCTTGAAGAGCAGAGAATCACTCTGACCTTCGGGAACAATCGTGGTGCTGGTGAAGGGCGTCTGCCAAATCTGAATCGCGTGGTGTTTTTGCGGCTCGTCCTGTGCTTGAAAACAGACCATTTCGCCGCCGTCAAAGATGGTTTGCCCATGACAGACCAACGGGGTGTCGACGGTTTGGCGAATCAAGTTGTATCGAAGCTGGACGTAGGTACCCGAATCGGGATTGTAGAACAGGTACAAAAAGTCTTCGCCGTTGGCGGCCGCGACAGTACGCTGATAGCGCATGCCGCGAAGGCAATGGTCAAAACGTTTATGCTCTCCCGTTTGCAGGTAGTATCCGCCGGGGAAGATCAGCCCTTGGTCGCCGGGAAGCATCACGCACGAGTGCTCGATTTCATCGAGCCGCATGACCTGCTGAAGCTTCCCATTGAAGACAAGAAAACGATCCGTCTCTTCCTGGTAGGGGCGAATCTTCATCAGGACCAGATTGCCGACGATCGCATAATGGATTTCTGCGTCGTCGAGCGTTTGATCTGAATTGTCGACGGGTTCGGCATAGATGCCTTCCCCAGAGTCCGTGTTGTTTTCAACCTT
>JBPCVD010000678.1:0-4660 GCA_051010815.1 Rubripirellula sp. | reverse complement strand
GCTGACGAATGGGCCGTTCGCCGTGGCGACTGGAAGTTGCACCGGACCAAGGGCAAGTTGGAACTCGTCAATCTTGTCGATGATCCCTCGGAGACGAAGAACCTGGCGAAATCCAACGCTGGGAAGGTGAAGGAACTTGGCGATGCATATGACGAGTGGATCAAGGGGATGGCAGATCCGATCACTGGCGGCGCCAAGCGGAATGACGTTTCAAAGGATTCGCCGGCGAGTGCCCAGAAGCAAGAGTTGACGGCTCGAGAGATCAAGCGAGCGAAAATTCGCGAGCAGCGACGAGCAGAAAAGAAGGCGGCGAGAGAGAAAGAGTGATCTGTCGAAGACGCAAAGGAGAACTATGCTGAGTGAGCGTCCGGCCGACTGCGCGGTCGGAGGCGGTTAGATTTTTTTGCGAGTCAAAGATCTGCAAGCGACGCCATTCCAGGATTGACGGGCCGTTCCTGCGGTTCCGATCGAGTCGATGAAACGCCGCTTGCCCTGTGGGTCACGGATTTGGGGCGATGCCATCCTCCACGTCGGTCAGTCGCGGATTCGTTTGGCTCGCTTTGCGGCGCCGTTTTGATGAAGCGTGAGCGCGTAAGCTTGGCCCTTTGATCGAAGGTGGAACTCCAATGTCGCTTCGACACCTCGATAAGACCATTCCGTCGGCGAGTCAGCAAACACTTCCTGGGTCGGCTGGTTCGTGATCCCCACCATCATGTGACCGTTCTCATAACTCACATCAAAGATGAACGTCGGCACGAGTTGATACCGACCGACCAGGCGTTCTGGTGCGACCACGCCCGGATCTTGTGGAGGCGTTTTTGCATCGTCAGCCATGGGCGGCGGACCACCCGCTACTTTCCCAGCAGTCGCATGGGTCGCGATCAGATGACCGATCATTTCGTCGCACGCTGGAAACGCTTGCGGTTGGTTTGAGTTCGCACAGACGACCGCAGCGAGGTCTGCTCCGGGTAGAATCCAAATCAAGGCGAATGAATTCGTATTCGACCCGCCGTGATTGAGCGCCGGACCGAATCCGGAGTCGGAGCAGATCCAACCGCAGGCGTATTTTGCACCGGGGATGGAATGGTCGACTTGAGGTTCATGGAGATGGTCGAACGCGTCTTGTGATTGAAGGACGGGTGCTGGCACGCCAGCCAAATGCCAACGCGCGTACTTTGCATAGTCTTCGATCGTCAGGTGAACGGTTCCGGCGGACGCGTAGACGGTTGGGTTTTCTGCGCCCACTGATCTCGGATCGATGGGATCGCCGCTGCCCGTTTGATGGCCCCACAACAGAGGCGGTTTCATTTGTTTTGCCGATCGCAAGGAGCGGAAATCGGCCGACGACATTTCCAACGGATCGAACACAAACTTCTTCATCAGAGACTCAAACGGTTCCCGTGCCCGAGTCTCTAACATCGCCGCGGCGACCGCATAACCAAGGTTCGCATACGAGTATGCCCCCTGCGGATTTGAGGGTGCTTGGGACAGCACGAGTTTGAGCATCCGCCTTCGTTCGAGGACCGGCGACTGAGTTTCTTTGAGAAATTGAACCCATGCCGCACCAGTAATGTCGCTGGTAAGTCCACTTTGGTGGGACAGCAAGTCATCGAGTGTGACATCGCGAAGATCGGGGTGAATGTTGTCGCCGGTCGCGTTTGGCCAAACTTCTGCAATGGTGGTTTTCCAGTCGATCTTTCCAGCATCCACCAGGACCGCGGCAAGCGTTGCCGTCATCGACTTTGTGCAGGAACCAAGCGGAAACCGATCCGACAGATCAACTTTGCTCGACGTGCCACGCTTTCGAACGCCAAAGCAATCCGCTTCGACGAGTCCGTCCGCATGGACAACTGCAGCGGTCATCGCGGGAATGTCATGCTTTTGGCAGACTTCCTGCAGCTTGGCAGCAAGGGACTTTGCTGCCAGGCCCTCCGCGTCATCTGCCAATGTCAGAGGAGCCACAAGGACGCCGCAAATCAGAAGAGCGGACGAGGCTGCCCAATGTTTGATAGAGAGAGGTAGCATGAGCATGGTGAACACCTCGAATGCGAGGGATTTTGTGGGCGGTCGATTGCGAGCGGCAGGCTTGGTGGCTGCGTGCAGCCGAGAGGCGATCATAACACAGTGTGGCGTTGCGGCCTTGTCACGGCAACTTTCGTCAGCATGAGCCATTCACGTCGTGCATCGTGCCAAAGTTGCACAGCGCTTGCCCGATACCGAAGCTGCGTTGGGTTTCCGCGATGAACTTTGGTCAGAAACCGATGACGCTGAAAGAAGAAGGATGCAAATCCGAGCGGCATGATCGGTCGCGAATCTTGGACGGCTTAGGTCAGTTTGGCCGATCTCAATCGCAGCGCGTTCGCGATCACTGAAACGCTACTGAAGCTCATGGCCGCCGCAGCGATCATCGGACTCAGCAGCACGCCGAACAGCGGGTAGAGAAGTCCGGCTGCCACCGGGATTCCCATCGCATTGTAAACGAACGCAAAGAACAGATTCTGACGAATGTTGCTCATCGTCTTGCGGCTTAGATTCCCCGCCGCCGCAACACCTCGCAAATCACCACCCACCAAGGTGACGCCCGCCGATTCAATCGCGACGCCAGTGCCCGTCCCCATCGCGATACCAACATTCGATTCCGCCAAGGCCGGCGCGTCGTTGATGCCATCACCACACATCGCAACAATCTTTCCCTCATCTTTCAAGTTGCGAACGAAGTCATGTTTTTCCTGAGGAGAGACGCCAGCTCGAAATTCGTCGATACCGAGTTTTGCGGATACTGCTTTGGCTGTCGGTTCCGCATCGCCAGTCAGCATGATAACTCTCAAGCCAAGATCATGAAGCGTCTGCAATGCCGCCGGCGTGCTTTCCTTGATGGGGTCGGAAATGGCCATGATTGCCGCGAGCGATTGATCGATGGAGACCGAAACGACGGTCGCCCCTTCGGATTGGTGCGTTTGCCCCTTCGCGCATCCATCGTTGACGTTGGCAACGCCATGCTCCTCCAGCAAATCCGATTTCCCGATCAAGACATCGTGTTCTTCGACCCGAGCTTGCACGCCACCGCCCGTGATACTTTCGAAATCGCTTGCAGTCACCGTCGGTAGGTCGTCCGATTTTGCTCGGCGCACGATTGCTTGAGCCAGAGGATGCTCACTTTGATTTTCGACCGCCGCGGCAAGTCGCAAAATTTCTTGTTCCGTCCAGTCGCCGAACGTCTCGATGGCAGTCACTTCGGGTCGACCCTGAGTCAGCGTTCCAGTCTTATCCACGACGATTGTGTCGACCTTTTCCATGACTTCCAGGACTTCGGCGTTCTTGATCAGGACGCCCTCTTTTGCGCCACGACCAACGCCAACCATCACCGACATCGGAGTCGCCAATCCGAGCGCGCACGGGCATGCGATGATCAAGACTGCGACCGCCGCAATGAATGCGTGAGCCAATTGAGGCTCCGGGCCCCACACCGCCCAGCCGACAAAGGCCGCGATGGAGCACGCGATCACGACCGGCACGAAGTATCTGGCGACGACGTCCACCAGTTTTTGAATCGGGGCTTGGCTACGTTGAGCGTCTGCAACCATCTGGACGATTCGATTCAGCACGGTGTCACCACCAACGCCGACGGCTTCCATCACCAGAGCACCCGTTTGATTTAGCGTTCCACCGGTGATCTCGTCGCCCTCTGATTTGCTAACCGGGTTTGGTTCGCCGGTCAGCATCGACTCGTCCACACGGCTGTTGCCACTCAAGACCTTGCCATCCACCGGAACTTTTTCTCCCGGGCGAATACGAAGATGATCACCTTGGTGGATCGCCTCTAACGCCACCTCTTCCTCACCCGCATCGGTGATTCGGTGAGCCGATTCCGGTGCAAGTTGCATCAATTCCCGAATCGCACCACCGGTCTGCTGGCGTGCTCGAAGTTCCAACACCTGGCCTAACAGCACAAGCGTGATGATCACGGCTGCGGCTTCGAAGTACAGCGGTGGGACACCATTCTCGAAAAATGCGTCCGGAATCGCGTTTGGCAGAAGGACGACGAACAAACTGAAGAAGTAAGCGGCTAATGCTCCCAGCGTAATCAACGAAAACATGTTGAGGTTCATGCTGCGAAATGACTTCACGCCCCGCACGAGAAGTGGCCATCCACACCAGAAGACGACTGGTGTGGCGAGTACCAGCTGCAGCCAAGCTGCTGCGCTCGTCGACAGGAATCTCGTCAACTGAAACCCGACCATCGGACCCATCGCGATCAATAGCAGGGGGAGTGACAAAGCCACACCAACGAAGAATCGCCGCTTCATGTCGGCATACTGTTCGTCATCACCAGAAGAGGAAGGATCAACGAATTTAGGCTCCAGATCCATTCCGCAGATCGGACAGTCGCCCGGTCCAACCTGTTCCACTTCGGGATGCATCGGGCAGGTGTAAATTGCCGAATCGTCAGCAGGCGGCCTGCGTGCAAGGTTCACCAAGCCATCGCCGCTCGCGTTCCCGCCACAGCACGAGTGCGTTTCACTTTGACTGGATGACGGACCGATTTCATCCTTTTGAGACCGTGCGAGTAGCAAGCCGGCGGCATCCGCATCAAACTTTTGCTGACAGCCTGCACTGCAGAAAAAGTAGCTCTGACCCTGATGTTCGCTTTCCAGGGCCT
>JBPCVD010000677.1:0-9269 GCA_051010815.1 Rubripirellula sp. | reverse complement strand
GTGTTCCTTAGCGGTCTTGAACAAGTCGCGTACACGACTCGCACCGACGCCCACAAACATCTGAATGAACTCACTGCCGTTCACTGAGAAGAACGGGACTCCTGCCTCCCCCGCAACCGCTTTCGCTAACAGCGTCTTACCGGTACCGGGTGGACCGTTCAGCAAGACACCTTTGGGAACGCGCCCTCCAAGCTTTTGGAATTTTTCAGGCGTCTTTAGGAAGTCAACAATCTCTTGAAGATCGGCTTTCACGCCTTCGAGACCGGCAACGTCATGAAACGTCACCATTTTTTCATTTGCTTCAAATCGTTTCGCGGGACTCTTACTGAATCCCGACAGGAAACCTCCGCCCATGATGTCGCTTCGAGTTCTTCGAAGCATCATGAAAAGGAAGAACAAGATCGCCAGCGGCAGCCCGATCAAGGCAATGAAGTACATGATCTGCTGCGTGTTGTCGGGATCGAGATGGTTGAACTCGACCCCCTTCGCCTTCAACTGACTCTCCAGTTGGACGACCCATCCCGCATCGGTCGATCGGTTGAAGTAGAACTTTTTCAGATACTTCTTTTCGCCAGCTTCGGCCGGTTCCTCCTCGTTGTCTGCTTCCGCAGTCTCCGACTCGGGCGGTTCTGGGGCGATGGGGCGAGTCTTGAAAATACCGTAGACGCGACGTTCGCCGATGCTGACGCTTTCAACGTTGTCTCGATCTAATTCCTGCTGAAAATAGCTGGCCGAGATCGGCGACCGTTCTTCGCCGCGGTTGTAGAACAGCAATACGACCAAACCGGCCAGAAGCAGTGCGATGACCAGGGAATTGTTCCCCCGCCGGTTCTCCTGCGGTTCCTGGCCAGGTGCGTCGTTATTCTCAGACTTCTTATCCATTTCCTGCCTTTTTGGCGTTCTTGTTCAGGGAAAAACCTGCCTGAAGGGGCGGCAATCCGTTGGAGCCCCTCAAAATCGCGAGACGCTGGGCCGGGCTGATCCTCAATTGTAGTGATTGTCGGCGAAAGTGACTAACCGCCGACCGACGCCCGGTTCGTCGCCTCTCGAATGCGGTCAACCGATTCCTGATCCGGGATCCAGGCCTCGTTGACTGGCCGCCCCGTCTGGGCCGCTGCCACAAGCTCTTCCACCAGAGCAGCTCGATCAAAACGTCGGATTGCCAATACCTCATCAAGGCTAAAGCCGTCCTGGAACAATCGCCACGTCCAATATCCAACCGATCGAGCCGCATCACTATTGGCCACCGGCAACTCGGAGGCTGGGTCGGCTCGAAGTCGCGGCTCCGAGCTGATCGGCTCCGAATCGTCATCGTCGTCCGTTCGGGAAACGCTGTCTCGGTCGAAGTCCGCCCGCTCACCCTCCACCGCCGGAATTTCCGCGGCACCAGACTCTTCGTCCTCCAAGCGAGTTTGGTTCAATGCAGAAACGCTTTTCGTGTCGTGCTTCCCCGAATCGCTGGTGCTCGAATCGCTGGTGCCCGCCATCGGCTCGTCCCCATCTTTGTCTTGCTGACCGAGGGAGTCGCGAATTAACTCCACCAGGTCATACCCAAACTGCTCAATTGTCGCGGGGCCAACACCCGAGATTGCTTCGAGCGACTCCGTGCTGAGCGGACACGCCTCTGCGATGCGGTCAATCGTCGCGTTCGTCAGAACCCGGTAGGCAGGGATTCCAAGAGCTGCGGAAGTCTTGCGTCGCCAGCGTTTGATCCGTTCGGCCAGCTCCATTTGCTGAGAGGACAAGTCCGAGTCGGAACTCGACTCTGCGTCGTCGTCCGAGCCGGCAGACTTGGTTTGTACATCCGCCGATTCGATTCCACGAGTGGCGGCTGCTAGACGTTTGGCTAATGGGAACGGCATCATCAATGCGTCGGGGAGTGGAGCTTCCGAACGCATGACGATACGACCTTCTTCGGTCATGTGGATGGTTGGGCGTCGCTCGTCGACCTCTTTCTGCTGTAGCAGACCGGTCTCGATCAACGCGTCCATGACTGCGACGACTTCCGTTTGACGTAGTTTTGAAAGCAACCCGTAAGTGCTAAGGCGATGAAGTTTCCATTGCTGCAACTTCTTATTCTTTGACCCACACAACATTTGTGCGACCAGATTCTTTCCGAAACGACCGTGCATCCGAGTGACGCCGCTGAGCACGACTTGAACACCGCGCAAAAGTGCTTCGGGAGGGATGCCTTTGAGTGGTCCCGCGATCGATACGTCCGCCGCTCGGCCGACCGACCCATCGGTTGGAAGACAGCGGTCACAGGTGCCGCAATTCGACGCATCCTGTTCACCGAAGTAATTCAAGATCACGCGCTGCCTGCAACCGGCGGTCCTGGCGAAACCGATGACCGCTTCTAGCTTCTCAAATTCGCTGCGTTTCCGTTTCTCGAGTTCCGCGAAGTCGATTTCGAGTTGCTCAAACGATTGGTCGCGTTCGACGACGTGAACCGCACGTCCTCGAAACGGCGGCACATAGTCGAAGGATCGAAGGCGTTTGAGTTCTCGTAGAGTGCGGACCAGTTGATCCTTGTCGACTCCTGCTCTCTCAGCCAGGTAATCGGGGCGGACATAAACGTCTTCGCCGCGACGCCGTCCGACGATCGACTCGATACCACGCATTACCTTACGTCGGATTTTGGCCTCTTTGGGAAGGAAATCCAGCATCGTCGGCGCGTCACTATCGATTCTCACGATCGCTTGATTCGAGGCGCTATCGAGTCGCTTCAGCACGCCAGCCTTCGCCAAAAGTGTTTCCGCCGTCCCAATCGCCTCACTGCCATCCTTCACGTTGATTTCTTCACGAACCTGATCAAGCGTCAGTTCAATGGGATCTTCGTCGCGAGACAGAAGGAACTCGTAGACCTTCTTGACGGTATCACGTTGGGGGTAACGGTTCTCAATGAAGAACTCTTGGATGTAGCGGTCGTTGTAGGAGAACAACATCCGACAATCGCTCGACTCGCCATCACGCCCGGCGCGTCCCGCCTCCTGATAGTAGGCCTCCAAACTGCCGGGCATGTTGTAGTGCACAACGAATCGAATGTTCGCTTTGTCGATCCCCATTCCGAATGCATTGGTCGCGACAATTGCCGAGAGCTTCCCGGCCATGAAATCATCTTGGACCCGTTGTCGTTGCTGCGGTTCGAGTCCGGCGTGGTACGCACCAATCGGGCGTCGTGTCTTTTCTGGTAGCCACTGCGCAAGTTCCTCGCACCGTTTTCGCGTTGCCGCATAGATGATTCCGGAGCCCTCCTGCGCCGCGATGTAGCTCGTCAGTTGCTCGTCCTTCTCACGATCCGTTTTGGCATGCGTGACACCGAAACGGAGATTCGTTCGGGCGAATCCCGTGACGAACACGCGTGGTGACTTCAAACAAAGAATCTCGCCAATGTCTTGCCGAACGGCCGGAGTCGCTGTAGCGGTGAGGGCGATCGTTTGAACGCCGTCGAGATACCGTTCGCGAAAGCGACCCAGGCGAGAATAGTCCGGTCGAAAGTCGTGGCCCCACTCGCTGACGCAGTGCGCTTCGTCGATGGCGAGCAGGTTGATGTCAACATTCGAAATCGCGTCCAGAAAACGTCCGTTGCGAAGGCGTTCTGGGGCTAAGTAAACCAAGTCCAATTGCCCGCGAGCCATCTCACTGAGCACTTCGGACTGCTCCGCTGCGGTCAAACTGCTGTTGATCAATTTGGCATGAATCCCGAGCCGCTGAAGACTGTCAACCTGGTCCTTCATCAGCGCAATCAGGGGTGAGACGACGATGGTTGTGCCGTCGCGTGCCAGACTAGGAAGCTGGTAACAGAGACTTTTGCCGCCACCCGTTGGCATCACACACATCACGTCCTCGCCGGCGGCGACCGCGTCCACGACGTCCCGCTGGCCAGGGCGAAAATCGCTCAAGCCGAATCGTTGGAGCAGGGAGGTTGGGTCCGAACTGTCAGCCATGACGCTAAAATCCACGGGTAGGTCACTCGAAGTATTTCGATGAGTCGCGGATTATACGATCGCAGGGCAGCGATCCACACCACAATTGAGAAACGAGAAAGCGAAAAGTGCAAGCAATCTGCTTTGACGAATCGGGACTTCATTTCGACCCCAATCACGCGGCCGTGACGCCTGTGGACGACGAGGTCGTCATCGATGTGATCGCGGCTGGAATCTGCGAGACGGATCTGCAACTCGCAAAGGGCTACATGGGGTTTTCAGGGATCCTGGGACATGAGTTTGTGGGCGTCGCGACGAGCGGGCCATTCCAGAGTCGCCGTGTGGTGGGTGAAATCAACTGTAATTGCCACGCCTGTCCACGGTGCTCTGCTGGCAACGGAAATCATTGTGCCCATCGAACCGTGCTTGGCATCGATCGACACGATGGAGCCTTCGCTCAGCAAATCGCCGTTCCCCAGGCAAGCCTGCACCCGATTCCCGATTCAGTGACCGACGATCAAGCGGTCTTCATCGAGCCACTTGCGGCAGCGATGCGGATCGCGGAACAGGTCGACCTTCCATCGTTGTCACGCGTCGTTATTTTGGGCGATGGTCGACTTGCATACTTATGCTCCCAGGCGATTTCGCTCTCGGTCCGCGATATCACGGTGGTCGGAAAACATGATCAGAAGCTCGCACGCTTCCGCAAATTGGGAATGACGACAATCGGACTCGATCAACTCGAACCGGAAAAGTCATTTGATCTTGTCGTCGACTGCACAGGCTCCGCGACTGGCATGCCTCTCGCACTTCAATTGGTGCAGCCACGCGGAACCGTCGTCATGAAAACGACTGTCGCATCGCAGCACGAAATGTCATTGGCTCCGATCGTGATCGATGAAATTAAGATTGTTGGTTCACGCTGTGGGCCGTTTGACGTGGCAATTCAAGCCTTACGCGAAGATAAAATTGACTTGTCGGGATTGATCACTCATCGCTATCCGCTTGCGGCGGTCAGCCAAGCGTTTGAGGTGGCCGTGAATCCCCAAGCCTTCAAGGTCGTTTTTGATATTGCCCCTTCTGCAGGAAGCTAGGCATGGATAACGAAGGAACCTACATCTGCGACAGTTGCGGCGAGGAAATCGTGATTCCACTCGATCCCGGCGCCGGAAGGTCCCAGTCCTATGTAGAGGACTGTCCTGTCTGCTGTCATCCGAGTGTGATTCATGTCGATTGGGATGACGAGGAACCGCGTGTTTGGGCCGAACCCGAGCAGGACCGTTATTGATTCCTGATGGTGGAGACGCGACTGCCCGAACCGTCGCGTTGTGCTGACGATTGTCGAGTTCAATGCATCGAGAGATCACGGCATGTGACGATCGGTGATCTAGGTAGACGATCGGTGATCTAGGTATCAGACGTCAAGTTTTCGGGGGATACGACTTATTCCACCGCCGATTCGGTTCCCCGGTGGGGTTTGGCTCATTTTTCTGGAATGGTCAGAATCCAACGACTATCGTCAGAGATCAGTTCGGACTGCCCCAATGCTCTCGACCCGACCCAGATTCCCATGCCGAAACCCATAGTCTTCCAGCTAGGCGAGTCCGAGATAACGTTCGCCATGTCAAAGGTCGACCGATCCAAGTTGTACGGATTCAAAGAGGTCAAAGCGCTCAATGAGGCGGATGAGACCTGTGAGCTGGCAACGCTTGCCGGCGATGGATGCACGTTGATCGGACGTGGTGGTACGGGGCTCGGTTGGCTCGACGCGGATGGTGATTGGCGCGAAAAGAGTGAACTCACGCCTGTCGACAAAGATGGTGAAGAAATCGAGCCAGTGCCAAGTTCCTTCAGTGCCCCCATTCAGCTTTTCGATACGGCGACCGTTGAGCAGTACTTGGAACACAGTATCCGACTTGTGTATTGCGTGGAGCCGGCGGCTGAAGCGGAAGACTTGATGGCCGAATTGAACCGCGGCACGATTTTCACGTTCCCCTACAGCTACCGCGGTGGTCTGGAGGCGGATGCCGGCTTCTTGCTAGCCAACGACGAGGGTGAGGTCATGCTGGCGGTCGGCGATCCCACGGACTTGGAATTCATTGGGATGGCCGCCCCCGCTGCGACGGTCGACGAAAATGGAGAAGAAGGCGAAGCCGACTTGATGGACTTCGACATGATTTGATCCGACCTTGAGACACCCAGAAGGGTGCGCGGATCTGAAGAGCTTCTAGTCTTTAACGTGTGAGATCACAGTGGGTGAAATCAATCTGAGCAATAGCGCGGGACGCGACGCGGTCGTGACGACCGAGAGTGTCAGCAAGTCACAGCAGATACGATGGCTTGACAGTCAGAGTCGCCAGTCCCGCTCGGTTCGAATCATCAAATCAACCACGGAATTCGACATCGATGCGTTGGTGGAGAAGCATGGAGATCTTGACTCTGTCGCAACAGCATTAGTGCAGGGAGATCCCGAGATTGATTTTGAGAACTCGGGGCGATTCCTAACGGACACGTCGCGTGTGTATGTCGATCAACATCGTGGCATCGTCCGAAACGTGCGGTTTCTTGAAGTCGTCAAGAACGCGGATGGAACGGTGCGTCAAGAACGTCCTCGGCGTCTTGCCGATACCAACATCTCGACCGACACACCGCTGCGATGGTCCGGATTCTATATCCCTAAAGAGGAGGCCGTTCGCAAGTTTGTCTTCTCTGGAAAGGCTCAACTGCATCACGTCAACGGTTTGACCTTTGACTTCTTGTATGGCATGGCCAAGGAGTTGGATGAACGAGGCTGTTTGATGCTCTTAGGGGCTGGGTCCAAATCGAATCAACCTCTCATCCTACGTCGTGGAGGGACTCCCTATCGGGGCTTCCTGGAGGGACGGATCGAAGGTGACAAGTATTGCTTGCTGTTGCATTTTTCGAATCTCGAGTTGAAAGTTCCCGAGCCTGAGGACGATGAGGAATGAGCACCGCAACGGAACTATTCGATCGCGGAAGTTTTGAAATCAAGCTTGGCGATTACGGCGTTGGAAACGCACATGCGCTCGCGGACTCCGGGATTCTTGCCAAGACGCAAGACTATCGCAGGATGACTGGCTCGCGGATGATGCCGCTCGGCAAGTCTGATATTCGCGCCAGAATTCCGACCGCCGACTATCACGTCAGCAGAAAAATTGATGGCGAGTTTACGGTCCTGGTGCTGCGTGATGGTGAGATCTTTTCCATCAATCCGGGCGGCACCGTGCGAATCGGATTGCCTTGGCAGCAAGAAGCTTTGGCAGCGTTGAAGAAGGCTGGCATCAAGGAAGCGATGATTGCTGGCGAGCTCTACGTCCACAATACGGAGCGTCGACCGCGCGTGCACGATGTCTCGACCGTCGCGCGGCAACCGAAGTCGATGGACGACATCGAACGACTTCAATTCGCAGTCTTCGATGTGATTTCCATTGATGACGAGCCGGCCAGTGAGAGCTATCCCTCGACCTGGCAAACAATTGAGAGTTTGTTTGGTGGCGGGGAAAAGGTACACCCCGTGGAAACACGAATCCTCAGTGACACCGCTGGCATTCAGCAGTTGTTTGCTAAGTGGGTGGAAGATGAAGATGCGGAAGGCGTCGTCGTTCGCAGTGACAGCGCCGGTGTCTTCAAGGTGAAGCCTCGACATACCATCGATGCCGTGGTCGTGGGATTTACCGAATCGACCGATGATCGCGCAGGGATGATGCACGATTTGTTGTTGGCTGTGATGCGAGAGGATGGCACGCTGCAAATCCTTTGTCGCGTTGGTGGTGGATTTGACGAAGATGAACGCCGCAAGATGTTGAGCGACTTGAAGGATCGCGTGGTCGCCAGTGAATACGCGGAAGTCAACTCGGACTACGTGGCTTATCAAATGGTTCGGCCCGATTGGGTTGTCGAAATCAGCTGTCTCGATCTAATCTCGCAGACCACGCGCGGCGGCCATATCAATCGTATGGTTCTGGAGTTTGATTCTCAGGATGGCTATCGCGTCGTTCGGCGTTTGCCCTTGGTCACCGTTATCTCGCCTCAATTCATCCGCATTCGCGACGACAAACAAGCTCACCCCAAAGATGTGCGGCTTTCACAAGTCAGCGAGCGTGTGGAAGTTGCCCTGACTGATTGCGATGCGAAGAATTTTCGGTTGCCCAAGGCGGAATTGTTGAAGCGGGAAGTGTTCGTCAAAGAGTCGCGCGGTGCGACCATGGTTCGAAAGTTCGTGGTGCTGAAAACGAATAAGGAAGAAGAGGCTGACGAGTACCCTGCGTATGTGCTGCACTACACGGACTTCAGTCCCAATCGGAAAGAGCCGTTGTCTCGAGACGTGATGGTGAGCGAGTCGCTCGCACAAATCGAAAAACTGTTTGAGCAGTGCAAAGTCGACAATATCAAGAAGGGGTGGAACCCGTTCACAGAAACTGCTGAGGACGATCAGACTACGGAGGCTTCCTCGACGCCGCTTGAGCAAACCAAGACTTCGGATGACGTGAAGCCGAAGAAGAAGCGGACGAAGAAGTCGAAAGCAACGAAATCGATCACGAGCGAATCTGAATCGACGTCGGAAGGTGTTGCGAAGAAGAAGACCGCCAAGCGAAAGGCTTCCAAAGTGAAGTCGACCGAAGCGGAGGCTAGCAAGACGACCAAGAAACGCGCGACCAAAAAAAGAAAGGCGAAGTAATCCCGGTCGTTACGATACGTCATCAACCTCGGCGATTTATCTCCTGCGTCAGACGCGACAAGCACGTCGAACATCGGCCATGGCATGTCACTAATGCATTGGCTTTCTCATGTAAGTCGATCCCTCTTAAGCAACACTTTGAAGTCATCGCGCGACGAGGCTCAGAAGGTTTTTCGCGCTTCTTGAAAAATTGTGTTTGACTCATTCGTTAAATGCGATAACTTCACGACCACTCCCGCCAGTGAACACACGTGAACTGTGCGTCGAGGGGCATCTTATCTAAATCGCTGAGTTTCATTGGGGCAAAACATGCAACTCCGGCTGAAGGTCTATCTGTACGTCTGCGCGGCACTTGGTTGCTCTGTGCTTTTTGGTGATGACCGCTTCATCAAAGAGTCAAGCGAACTTGGGAACGGCGCGACCGTGTCTGCAGTCGCAGACGCCGAACGAGCCCCATCCTCAGCAATCACGAGGGCAAACGCTGACGAGGTGAAGCCGGCTGCAGTGAAACCAGCTGCAGGAAAACCGCACGCCGAAGGCGAGTTGGTTCATTCAGCCAGTCGGGATGCTCAGCGGAGTGCCGTCTCCGACGGGGCATCGGAGGCGTCGGCAGATCGTGTGATTCGCAGCGGTTTGTCGAGGCC
>JBPCVD010000676.1:0-16658 GCA_051010815.1 Rubripirellula sp. | reverse complement strand
TCGTCCATGCGAAGCGCATATTCGTCTGACGGATGAACCTGCACCGATAAGACGCGGTTGCAGTCGAGGTACTTCAAGAGCAAGGGGAATGATTGATCGGCTCGTTCACTCCCGAGTAGCCAGAGGGAGTGGTCTCGGATCACCTCTTGCAGCGTCCGCCCAGAGAGCGGGCCGTTCTCGACGACACTCTGGTCGTCACCATGGTCGACGACCTCCCAGCTTTCCGCGTAATCCGATTCCGAACCAATCGGTTTCTTAAGTTGTTCGCCCAGGCGTCGCCCGCCCCAGATCGTCTGTTTCAGGACGGGGCGGAATTTCAGGGGGTAAGGATTCATGAATGCTGATTTTTACCGGTGACAGAGGTCGGTTTCTGGCGTTATCTCACTAGGTGGCGCGGGCGATTTTATCGCTGGCTGCTACACTGATCTGCGGTCCTCCTTTCGCGTTCCCGGCGAAAGACGGCTTTGACGGGTCCCGGCATCTTGCCCGGGATGGCATCTCTCCTGAATCCCGCCATTTTCGTCCCTCCAAGTAACATTCGAGAATTTCGCCGTGGAAAAACTAGCGCGCCCAAAAGACGACCTCTTTGATAACTCGACGATGACGTTCGGGGAACACCTCGAAGAACTTCGCCATTCGCTGGTCCGAGCCGTCATGTGGTTGGCCGGCGGACTGATCATCGGCCTGTTCTTTGCCGACAGCGTGGTGCTCTTTGTCAAAACACCTCTCGAGGGCGCGATCCAGCAATTCAACGCCGACCGAGACCTGCACAAGTTGGGCTACGATCCTCAGGACGCAGCGAACCAACCGCTTCACCAATTCTTGGCGACGAATGCACTGGTCTGGGAAATCATCTACGACGTTCCCGATGAGTACCAATCGTTGACGATGGACTCGATCGTGCCAAGTCAAACCGTCGCGGAATCCACCCCAACCGCAGATTCGACGACACCCGAAAATGTGTCGAATGCAGACTCCGATTTAGATGCTGCGGTTTCCGCTACGGTCGAGCCGGTGGAAATGGCAAAGCTGTTGAAGTCTCTTCCCGATCCATCCACGCTGAAGCCGAAGGTGCAACTGCGACAGAATAAGACGGGGTTGAGCTCGTTGAAAATGGAAGAGCCGTTCATGATCTGGGTCAAAGCAGGTCTGATCGTCGGAGCGATCTTTGCCTCGCCGATGATTTTCTATCACCTGTGGGCGTTCGTGGCCGCGGGTTTGCATACTCATGAAAGAAAGTACGTCTACGTCTACCTTCCGGTCAGCGTCATCCTATTTATCTCGGGCGTGGTGTTGGCTTTCTTCCTGGTCCTACACTACGTGCTGACTTTCTTGTTAGCTTTCAACGGCAGCATGGACGTCGCGGTGGAGCCTCGACTCTCGTACTACGTCAATTTTGTATTGTTGTTGCCGCTCGGATTCGGAATTGCTTTCCAGCTGCCGATCGTGATGCTGTTCCTGCAACGAATCGGATTATTTGAGACGCAGGCCTACATCGAGAGTTGGAAGGTGGCGGTGTTGGTCATCTTCTTCGTTTCGATGATTCTGACGCCTGCCGATGTTACGAGCATGGTCGCATTGGCGGTTCCCTTGGTCTTCCTGTACGCACTGGGAATCTTGATGTGCAAGTTCATCCCTCGCGGGCGAGGCATGGGAAGCGACGCCTATGACCCGGCGTAGTTCGCGAAACGTTGCTCGAGAATGGTTGATCGGCGGATCGTGCCTTTCGCGGTGAGCTCACCAGAGCTTGCCGACAGATGCGGCGAGAAGCGATGAACCGTGCAGCCGCTAAGTTCTTGCGACCGAAGAATCGTCTCGGAAATTTGACGACGAACGGAATCCAAGTTCGCTTCATCGCTCGCATCGAACCACAGTTGAAGTTCCTGTTGGAAATGGAGCAGCGCATGGGAGACTCCCTCGATGCGTTCCACTTCACGTTCGATCGCCGAAGGGCAGATCTTGATTCCGGAATCGAGCACGATCACGTCATCAGAGCGACCGAGGATGCGAAGCTGGTCGTGTGATTCGTCGAGTTCGACCAAGTCTCCGGTGGCGAGCCATCCATCGGCGTCGACTTTGCGCCACGTCGCAGCTTCGTCGTTCCAGTAGTGGAGCATCACGTGCGGGCCGCGTACGAACAACTGACCGTCGATGATGCGGGACTCCCAGCCTTCGACGAAGTTGCCAACCAAACCAGGGGAAGCATTTTCCGGCGTGGCGCTGCAAATCACGGGACCTGTCTCGGTGAGTCCATAACCCTGGATGACCGTGACCCCACGATCTTGCCATTGCAGAAACGAAGCCGGAGAGATGGGAGCTCCTCCACAGCCGAGAAGCCTCAGTCGATCCAGACCCTTCGGATTCTCCTCCAGCAGTCGGTAGGCGATTCGGGGCACCGTATTGATGAGATGTGGCCGCAATGACGTGGCCATTCGCTTCAGCCCGGCGTAGCCGAGCGTTACACCAAGTTCGCAACCGCTCAGCAGCCACGTGCCGAAATCGCAGGTTCGCGCGTAGGCATGGGAAAGGGGAAGCACCGTGAGCCGAACATCACTGGTGTGCTGTGGAACGGCCGCAAGTTTCGCCTCAGCATTCCCCACCAAAGCTCGCTGTGACAGCGTGACGCCCTGAGCGCACCCGGTGGTTCCGCTGGTCCACAGAATCAGTGACGGATCATCGGGACGCACGTCGCCGACCCATTTGCCTCGGATCCTGTCGGGACGGAGCGAAGAGGACGAATCGAATGCACCCAGAAGGGCACGAGCCTCAATCGATTTTCGTTCATTCGAGTCGACCCAATGACCGCCCACTCGTTGAAATCGACGCTCGATCTCCTCCGTGTTCAAACGAGCGTCGAGGGGAATCTCAATGGCACCAAGATCCATCGCTGCCAGTGCGAGCACAATATCGGCGACGGTATTGTCGCTGGCATGACCGATCCGCCGCGGCAAACTTGGGTTGGCGTTGAATCGATCGTTCAGGGCGGTGCTGGTCAGATGAACGGCACGGGCGAGCTGTCGCCAAGAAATCGGCACGACGGGTTCGTCGGATGACTCAACCCACAGCGCGGTCGCATCAGGTCGAGATTCGACCTGATGCGTGAAGGCTTCGACAAGCGATTGAAAGGACAAGGCTCAATCCATGAATCGCACGGGGAACCGTGGCCTTTCGAGGTTGGGCTTGGCCCTAAGCAGTCGCGCCAAGACTTTCGCGAAGCTTCGCACCATTTCCAGCTTGGCCAAAGGAGGTCATGCGTGCAATGCAGACGTCCTTCATTGCTGCACGTGCAGGCTTCAAGTAGGCACGTGGATCGAAGGCGGATGGGTCGTCATGGAGGACCTTTCGGATCGCACCGGTGATCGCCATGCGGCAGTCGGTATCGACATTGATCTTGCGGACGCCACTCTTGATGCCACGCTGGATTTCCTCGACAGGCACGCCGTAGGTTTGCTTCATCTTTCCACCATACTCATTGATGATGTCTTGAAGCTCTTGCGGCACGCTGCTGCTGCCGTGCATGACCAAGTGAGTGTTGGGCAGCTTGCTGTGGATCTCTTCGATGCGAGTCATCGCCAGCACTTCGCCCGTAGGCTTTTTCGTGAACTTGTAGGCACCGTGGCTGGTTCCGATTGCAACCGCCAAAGCGTCCACACCAGTCTCTTCCACGAAGCGAGCTGCTTCATCGGGGTCGGTGAGCAGCTGGTCGCGGCTCAACTCGCCAACGGCACCGTGTCCGTCTTCTTGCTCGCCTTCGCCCGACTCCAACGATCCCAAGCAACCGAGTTCACCTTCGACACTGACGCCTTGGGCGTGAGCCATTTTGACGACTTCGGCAGTGACACGAACGTTGTAGTCGTAATCGGCAGGAGTCTTTCCGTCTTCCTCCAATGATCCGTCCATCATCACGCTGGTGAAGCCGTTGTCGATTGCCGATTGGCAAGTCGAAGGGCTGTTGCCGTGATCTTGGTGCATCACGGTTGGGATGTGTGGGTACAGTTCGGTCGCAGCAATCATCAAGTGGCGTAGGTACGCGTCTTGAGAGTAGGAGCGGGCACCTCGGGAAGCTTGGATGATCACTGGCGAATCAGTTTCCTCGGCCGCCTCCATGATCGACTGGATCTGCTCCATGTTGTTGACGTTGAAAGCGGCGACGCCGTAATCATTCTCGGCAGCGTGATCGAGGACGACGCGAAGAGGAACCAAAGCCATGACTGAAACCTGCTAGATCAGAGGGAGACGGAGTTTTCGTTTGGGCAACGCACGATTATCTCCGCCCTCCTGCCTGCCGCAAGGGTGCCGGCACGTGGTGCGCGAATCGGCTCCCGTAACCGGGGATTGTTGGCATTTGAGTCAACCCATGGTGCGAGCTGTCATTTGGCTCGCGAAGCTCTCAGCAGAGGTTCCGCGGAGCTAGTCGTCGGACTGCTGCAACCGACGCACGATCTCGTCGACGTCGTAAACGCATCCGCCCCACGTCCCACCCCCCGCCTGCTGAAGTGCTGCCCATAAACGAGTGTCGTCGGGCATGTTCGGGTCGACGCACAAGTCGGGGTGCGGCGTCCGTTGCTCCAACATCTCTTCCGCGGTGCCCGCGACGGCCGATTCTTCGACAACCAGATTGACATGCCCATCCATGCTGTTGCGGTCAATTTCGATTTCGATCAGGTCGCCATCACGCACTTTCGCAATCGGGCCGCCCGCCAGTGCCTCGGGCCCCACGTGCCCGATGCAGGCTCCGGTGC
Organism: Rubripirellula sp.; assembly: GCA_051010815.1. Lineage (GTDB taxonomy): Bacteria > Planctomycetota > Planctomycetia > Pirellulales > Pirellulaceae > Rubripirellula. Next base: position 11,916 of record JBPCVD010000676.1, on the reverse strand, counting down.
TGACTCCTGAGAACCGGGCGTCCGTCACCAAGGCGACTTCCTTGCCAAAGGACAAGTACTTGAGAGCCGATGTGATTTGGTAGGTCTCCTCCATGCCGCATCCAATCGGTCCACGTCCGATCAAGACGATCACATCGCCCGCCTGAATCGTCTTCGATGATTGCCCCTTGATCGCAGCGATTGCGTCGCGTTCGGATGTGAAGACACGCGCCGGGCCACGTTTTCGATAGACACCATCCTCGTCAATCACCGTGGGATCAATCGACGTCGCTTTGATCACCGAACCTTCTGGGCAAAGGTTGCCTGACGGAAAGCAAACGGTGCTCGTCATCCCTCGGCGACGCGCTTCGGTCGGAGGAATGATGACCTCATCCGGATCGACACCGTCGGCTGCCTGCAGGTGTTCACGACAGATGGCTCGGCGATCGCAATCACGCCATTGATCGAGCAGTTCGTTCCAGGACATTCCCGCGACTGTCCGCGCTTCCGCCTTGAGAAGTCCCAGTTCCCGCAGATGCCAGGCGACCTCGGGAACACCCCCCGCAAGGAAAAGTCGCACCGTCGGGTGTCCCACAGGACCGTTGGGAAGGCAGTCGACAAAACGGGGCACCAAACGATTGATTTCTCGAAAGGTCTTGGCGTCGGGCCGTTCAAGTCCCGCGGCAGCCGCAATTGCTGGAATGTGCAGCAGCAAATTCGTGCTGCCCCCGACCGCAGCGTGAATCAGCATCGCGTTGTAGAACGCGTCGGCGTCGAGGATGTCTGAAAGGGATTCGCCGCGTGCGACCATCTCACGAGACGCGTCCGCAGAGTCTCGCGCAAGTTGCGTCCAAATCGGTTGCCCACTGGGCGCAAGAGCCGCGTGCGGAACGGTCATTCCCAAAGCCTCGGCCACGACTTGGCTCGTTGCGGCAGTCCCCAGGAACTGACACCCGCCGCCGGGTGTGCCACAAGCTCGACAGCCTTCAAGCGAGGCTTCCTCCAATGACATTTCACCCCGGCTGTATCGAGCACCGATCGTTTGAACCTTGCCCGCGTCTTCGCCGACGGTCGGTGGCAGAGTGACGCCGCCGGGCACCAGGACATTAGCGAGGTTACCGCAACCGGCGATCGCCATCATCATTGCCGGAAGCCCCTTGTCGCAGGTGGCAATCCCGATCACTCCCTTGCGTCGAGGCAGCGACCGAATCAAACGCCGCATCACGATCGCGGCATCGTTTCGATAGGGCAGCGAGTCGAACATGCCATGAGTGCCCTGGCTCCGACCGTCACAGGGGTCGCTGACGAACGCCGCAAAGGGAACGCCATCATGGTCGGTGACCTGTTCGGCAGCCGCCTGCACAAGGACTCCGACTTCCCAATGACCAGTGTGGTAGCCGAGGGCGACGGGGGTTCCGTCCGGATTTCGGACGCCGCCCTGCGTGCTCAGAATCAGGTATTGGTCGCCGAGCACCCGCCGAGGGTCGAATCCCATTCCCACACTTTGCGTGAGGCCGAACAGATCGCCGCTGCTCCAGTTGCGAAGTATTTCGTCACTGAGCGGCAGCTTGCCACTTGGGCCGTCAGCTTTGGTGTGAAGTGTTTCAGTCGCTGGGGGTCGAAAGTATTTGTCCATCTGCGACATCCTATCCCAATCACGTGGCAACGTGCAGTTCGCCACCTGCCAACTTCCAAGCCGCCGTAACCGTTGGCTTGTCTGTTGGGCGTTCTGCGATAGATTCGATCTGCGGGTTACAATGACGGTCGCCTTCGCCTTCGCAGAGTCGGTATCGGGACTGAAAAAGTCAGCCGTCTTTGTCGAGGACTTTTGCCCGCCCCGTGCTGTGGTCGATTCACGCACGTCCTGTCCGTGACACGCATCTTCCAGCTGTGAAGTGCCCAACTTGCCAATCGATATGTTGATGCGATTACCTGCGTCGTTTTGCGTGAACACGTGCATGCTGATCGCGTTCGGCGTGTCGGCGATGTGTCACGCGGAGTCGCCTTCAGCGGGGCCGGTCGATTTCAACCAACAAATTCGTCCTGTCCTGACCCAGTACTGCACGGCCTGTCACGGCGGAGTCAAGCAAGCGGGGGACGTGTCGTTCGTTTATGCCGATCAAGTGCTTCCTCCCGACGGTTGGATCGTGGAACCGGGCGACCCAGAGTCCTCTGTGTTGATCGAACGTATCAAGAGCGAGGATCCCGATTCGAGGATGCCGCCTCCCGACGAACACCCGGAGCCATTGCCCGAGGAGACGATCGAATTGTTGGAACGTTGGGTCGCGGAGGGCGCGAAGTGGGGCGACCATTGGTCGATGGCTCCGCTATCCACGGTTGCGGTCGATTCGAATGATTCCGCGAACGACGTCGCCGATGGTGTCGAGCGAGAGGGTCGGTGGCGACGACGTCCGCTGGACGCATTTGTTTTGGCGCGACTTGAACGCGAGGGTCTGACCCCATCATCGGATGCGCCTCCGGCCGAATGGTTGAGACGCGTCTCATTCGACCTGATTGGACTTCCCCCAACCTTGATTCGTGTCGAATCATTCACGCGACGATGTCGTGAAGCGAACGGTCGCGTCGAGCTGGAAGCCGTTTATGAGCAAGAGGTGGATCGCCTGCTCGCCAGCGAGAGTTTCGGTGAGCGATGGGCAACGGTTTGGATGGATCTGGCACGCTACGCCGATTCGAAGGGATTCGAAAAAGATCCACACCGAGACATGTGGCCTTACCGCGATTGGCTGATTCGGGCATTCAACCGCGACATGCCGTATGACGAGTTCACCATCAAGCAGTTAGCTGGCGATCTGTTGCCAAACGCGACGGCCGACGACTTGATCGCAACCGCCTTTCATCGCAATACGCAGACAAATACGGAAGGGGGCACAGACGATGAGGAATTTCGTGTCGCTGCGGTGATCGACCGTATCAATACCACTTGGACTGTCTGGCAGGCGACAACTTTCGGGTGCGTTCAGTGTCATTCGCATCCGTATGATCCCTACAAGCAAGAAGAGTATTACGCCTGCATGGCGCTCTTCAACAACACGCTCGATGCTGATCTCGATACGGATTACCCGACGCTCAAAATTCCATCGGCTGTGGAGGACATCGCCGCGAACGTTGACGTGCAATCGCGTTTTCAAGCGGCGAGACACGCGAGGAACGAAGTGGGACGTGAGCTCGCGACCAAGACGCAATGGAGTCCGCTGACGCCGACGTCAGTCAAAGCCACCGGCGGTGAGTTGAAAGTTGATGGGAATTCGATTCGAAATGCCGGCGGAACCTTCCCCGTGGGCGTGTCTTACACGATCGCGACAGAATCAGCTCCGGTGACGGCGATTCGCATCGAGATTCGACCCGAGTCGGACGATCCATCGACATGGCCGGAGCAAGGATCGGTGCTGAGTCAATTGAAAATGTCAGTTGTCAGTGATGCCGGTGAAACCAAATCGATCAAGCTCGCTGATGTCTTTGTCGATGCGATCACGGGGCCTGACGACCCTCGTTCGGCGCTCAACGCCAACAAGCCGGGGGTTGGTGGCTATCCGAAATTGCACGGACCACGCTGGGCTGTGTTCAGGCTCGATTCAAAATATGTACCCGTCGCGGGCGATACTTTGCGGTTCGAGATGCTGCAGTCGAACAACGTGACTGGCAATGTCGCGACACCTCTCCGCAACTTCCAACTCATGCGCAGTGACGAAGAGTCATGGCTGAACTTGAACGAATCCGAGGCCTACTTGCTTGCGGACCAAGAATTCGATCGAGCGTCAGAAGCGTTCGGGACGGTACAAGGCGTGAATCTGCCGATTGTGTCGTCTCGCCCTGTGCAGGCAAAACGACAGACACGTTTGTTTGTGCGCGGCAACTGGCTCGAGCATGGGGATGCCGTCACGCCACGAATTCCTGAAGCTCTTCAGCCGAGCGGATCGGACGCTGACGTCGACGTGAGTGATCGATTGATGTTCGCGCGGTGGCTTGTCTCCAAGCAGAATCCGCTCGCTGCTCGCGTCTGGGTGAATCGGATATGGTCGCAGTTCTTTGGCATTGGATTGGTTGAAACTCTGGAAGATTTTGGTTCAAGCGGATTACAACCGTCGCATCCTTTGTTGCTGGATCATTTGGCGAAGCAGATTCGTGATGGCTACGGTTGGCAGCTCAAGCCGTTTCTGAGGGACCTTGTGTTGTCGTCGACCTATCGTCAATCGAGCAACGTAACGCCGTCCCTGCGTGAGCGTGATGCAAAGAACCGGTGGCTCGCGCGCGGACCTCGGACTCGATTGACTGCAGAGATGATTCGTGATCAGTCGCTCGCCGTTTCCGGCTTGATTGAGAGGCGGGTCGGAGGGCCCTCTGTCATGCCTCCTCAACCAGATGGCGTATGGCAAACGGTTTATAGCGGGGCGAAATGGAAGACGGCGGATGGTGCCGCCCGTTATCGTCGAGCGTTGTACACCTACTGGCGGCGGACAAGCCCGTATCCGAGCCTGCTAATGTTCGATTCGCCGACGCGCGATATCTGTTCTGCGCGGCGGATTTCCACCAATACACCACTCCAGGCGCTCGTCGTCCTCAACGATCCCGTCTACGTCGAATGTGCGGAGGGATTGGTTGATCGTGCCGCCGTCGCCGTGGGTGCGGATGCGAACATGATGATCGATTGGATGTTTCGCGCCGTGACTCAGCGAGAACCTAGCGTGAACGAACAGACCGAACTGCAGAAGCTGTATGTCGATCTTTGCACGGCACAGAAAAGCGAGGGCGACTCGGTTTCCGTGCGTGAAACGACTGACGATCGCGCGGCGAGCGCGAGCGAATCAAACGACGTCCTCATCGTTGATCGGAACGCGATGTCGATTGTTGCAAGCACCGTCTTGAACCTTGACCGAGCGTTAACGAAATGAATAGGAACACACGGCAAATCACCGATCGCTTCGCGGAGTTTGAAACTCGCCGACATTTCTTGCGAGGTTCCTCTCTTGGTCTTGCCGGTCTGTGGCTGGGGCGGCAAGAGGGTGCGCATGCTTCGGACGATTCAGCGGCAACAGGATTGCAGTTCCCCGCCCGCGCGAAACGTGTGATCTTTCTGCACATGGCGGGCGGTCCCAGTCAGCTTGAACTCTTCGATTTCAAGCCCGATCTGAAACAGTTGGACGGAGAAGAATGTCCCAGCAGTTTCTTGGAAGGAAAGCGATTCGCCTTCATCCAAGGGGTCCCCAAAATGCTGGGTCCCCAGTACGAGTTCCAACAGTGCGGTGAGAGTGGAGCTTGGGTGTCGGATCGGCTGCCCGAGTTTCAGCAGGTCGTGGACAAGGTCTGTTTCGTTAAATCGATGCAGACCACTCAGTTCAATCACGGACCGGCTCAATTGCTGTTGCACACGGGGAATCAAAACCTCGGGCAGGCCTCCTTTGGTGCTTGGACGATGTACGGCCTTGGTAGCATCAATCAGAACTTACCTGGCTTCATCGTGCTCGTTTCCGGGGGGAAGACGCCGTCGGCTGGCAAGAGTGTTTGGGGATCGGGCTTCTTGCCTTCGGTCTATCAGGGCGTTCAATGTCGTTCCAAGGGCGACCCAGTGCTGTATCTTTCGAACCCCAAGTCTGTGTCGCGAGAGCAACGCAAACGCGCATTGGAAACGCTGGAACGTTTGAATCGTCAGACCTTCGAGGAGACGGGCGATGCGGAGATTTTGACCCGAATCTCCCAGTATGAAATGGCGTTTCGGATGCAGACGCACGCTCAAGAGGCGTTCGATCTCAGCCAGGAGACCCGTCAAGTCCACGAACTCTACGGAACAGAGCCTGGGAAGGAGTCGTTTGCGAACAATTGTTTGCTTGCACGTCGGCTTGCCGAACGCGATGTGCGATTCATCCAGCTGTTCCATTGGGGATGGGATTCCCATGGTGCCGCTGCAAGTGAGGCGCTCAATTCTGGTTTCAATGACCGCTGTCGCGAAGTTGATCGCCCGATGACCGCTCTATTGAAGGACCTCGATGACCGTGGCTTGTTGGAAGATACGCTGGTCGTTTGGGGAGGCGAATTTGGTCGAACACCAATGCGCGAGAATCGGGGAGGCCGCGAGATGAAATTCGTGGGCCGCGATCACAACCCCGGGGCCTTCACCATGTGGTTCGCCGGAGGCGGCATCAAGCCTGGAGTTTCGTATGGCGAAACTGACGAGGTTGGTTACGAAGCCGTGCACAATGTCGTTTCACCACACGACATGCATGCGACGCTTCAGCGGCTGTTGGGCATCGATCACAAACGGCTGACCTACATGCACCAAGGTTTGCCTCAGCGTCTCTCGAACGTGACGCAACCTTCGCGTGTGGTCGAAGAACTCTTTGCCTGAGATCCGCTTGCGACGGTGACTGTAACCTCGCTTGCAACTCAAGCAGAAACGGCGATCGTGGCCGCGCCCGAACGTTATCGGCGTCGCTTGACTTTGCGATTCATGGGGTTCAATCGCTTGCGACCTGGGGCTTCCGGCTCTTTCGGTTCCGGGGCTTTGGGTGGTGGAGGGACCGCCTCAAATCCGTCGATCGTATCGCGTTCCAATTGCTTATTGATTCGCTGTTCGATGCTGGTCAAGAACTCACCTTCGCCTGGCACAATGAAGGTGAACGCAACACCATCGCGGCCCATGCGGCCAGTTCGTCCCACGCGATGAACGTAGTCATCACAATCCTGGGGAACGTCGTAGTTGATGATGTGAGAAATGGTGCTGATGTCGATACCTCGCCCGACCACGTCCGTGGCGACCAGGATTTTCAGCTTTCGATCTCTCAGGCTTTGCAGGACACGATCGCGTTCTCGCTGCTGCATATCACCATGCATGCTTCCACAGCCATCGAACGAGTGACTCAGTTGGCGATAGAGTCGATCCGTCCCACGTTTTGTGCGGCAGAAGATGATGGCTTGCTCGGGAGTCTCTCGTTTTAACAAGTGCTCGAGAAGCGTTGATTTGCGATCATGGGCAACGGTGAAGTACCGCTGCTCGATGGTTTCGACCGCCATGTCTTCCTTGCAACAGTCAATCACATGCGGTTGCACCATGTAGGACTCGGCCAAGCGACGAACGGTTGGCGGCAAAGTCGCTGACAGCAGTAAGGTCTGCCGTTCGCGTGGGCACTTGCGAAGGATGCGTTCGATCTGCGGGCGAAACCCGATATCAAGCATGCGGTCGGCTTCGTCCAGGACCACGCACCATACACTGTTGGTTCTCAAAGACTTGCGTTGGAGATGGTCGTGAAGGCGACCGGGCGTGCCAACCACAATCTGAACGCCATTTTCAAGTTGACGCAGTTGGCGAGTGATGTTCTTGCCGCCCGCGAGTACGGCGATCTCGGTATCGACCCCCCACGCAAGACGTTCCGCTTCCCGGCCCACTTGGTCGGCCAGTTCACGAGTCGGCACCACCACGATGGCCTGGGGATCACGACAGTCCTCGAGCGAATCGAGTTGCTCCAGGATCGGTATGGAGAAGGCCGCCGTCTTTCCAGTTCCCGTACGGGCTTGGCCGATGACGTCTTCGCCCTCCATCGCAAGCGGGATCAGCTGCGATTGAATGGGGGAAGGTTTTGTAAATCCAGCCTTTTCCAACGCCCGACGCATCACAGGCGAAAGATCGAGCTCGTCAAAAGACTCTAGCTCGACCTCTTCAGTCAGTTCTTCGATTTGATTCATCCAAGCAGTGTAGCGTTCCCCATGGGTTTGCACTACGCGGAATGAAAACGGCAGCGAACCCGATTTGCAGCGATCGGGATCACCTAGGTGGGAGTCATCGCATGCGAATCGTCCGTGCCGAGGTCACTCTTGGGGATGTCGAAGAGACACCGGCGGCTGTTGTTAGCCCATATGGTGGAGGCTAAAATCGCGCTCCTCCCCTGCCCTCTTCATCTTTCCCGAGCCTGTGTCATGAAACGCTTCTGCTTCCTCGCCCTCTTGCTGGCGGCAGCCGTTGCCGGTTGCGGTAAGTCATCTGATAGCGATCTTCGCGTGATCCAGGAATCAGGGCCTGAGGATACGAATGCCGGAACCGAAGGCTCGGGCTCCAAGAAGAGTGTGGCGTTTATCACCAATCAAATCGCTGACTTTTGGAAGATTGCCGAGGCTGGCTGTCTCGATGCAGAGAAAGACTTCAACGTGGAAGTTGAAGTACGCATGCCCTCCCAGGCCACCGCCGTCGAGCAGAAACGCATCGTGGAGGACTTGCTCACTTCGGGAGTCCAGGCGATCGCGATCAGTCCCATTGATGCCGACAATCAAGTCGACTGGCTCAATGGAATCGCCGAAGACGTGCCGCTGATCACGCATGACTCCGATGCTCCCGCCGCCAACCGTCTGATGTACATCGGGATGGACAACTACGCGGCCGGTCGAGCTTGTGGCGAACTGGTGAAGCAGGCCCTGCCCGATGGCGGCAAGGTGATGTTGTTCATTGGTCGTTTAGAGCAGGACAACAGTAAGTTTCGTCGACAGGGCGTTATCGACGTTCTGTTGGGACGCGACCGCGACATGCAGTACTATCGATCGCAGCCCGATGCTTGGGATCCCGTCGATGGTGAAATCGGAGATGACAAGTACGTGATCTTGGGAACGATCACTGACCAGGGAAAGCCCGAGGTGGCGCAGTCCAAGGCAGAGGATTCGCTCAATACGTATCCCGGCATCAATGCCATGGTTGGTCTGTTCGAGTACAACCCACCGGCCTGCTATCAAGCATTGGAAAAGGCTGGCAAGCTGGGCACTGTCAAGTTGATTGGGTTCGACGAAAACGATATCACCCTGCAGGCCATCAAGGATGGAACGTGTGCTGGCACGGTCGTTCAGAATCCATACATGTATGGTTATGAATCCGTTCGCGTCCTCAATGATCTGCTTGACGGGAAAGAGGATGCCGTCCCAGCCAGCAAGTACCTCGACATTGCTCCTCGTACCATAACGAAGGACAATGTGGACGAGTTCTGGGCTGACTTGAAGGCAAAGAAAGGTCAGTAACCCCGTTGTTCGGATTGACCCAGAAAAGATCGACCTTGCTCGAACGGCTCGCTGATGGATGAGGCCGATACTCCGCTGCTAGAAGTACGCCAGGTTGGGAAGCAATTCCCGGGCGTTCGCGCGCTGCATGAAGTCGATCTCACATTGGAAGCAGGTGAGGTTCTCGCGGTCATTGGCGAGAATGGCGCGGGCAAGAGCACTCTGATGAAGATCTTGGCGGGAGTGCAGCGACCCGATGCTGGCCAGATCTTAATTGACGGCCAAGAAGTTGACCTCGACTCGGTGAAAGCTGCCCTCGATTGCGGTGTGGCCCTGATCCACCAGGAACTCAATTTGGCGGATAACCTGCAGGTTGGCGCCAACATCTATTTAGGTCGCGAGCCGAATCGATACGGGTTCATCGATCGAACGAAGCTCAACGCGAATGCCAGGACAGTGTTGTCTCAGATCGGATTGCAGGTCGAGCCGACGATGCCCCTGTGTGACTTGTCGATTGGCCAACGGCAGATGGTCGAGATCGCGAAAGCGATGTCCGTTGGGGCTCGCGTGTTGATCATGGATGAACCGACCTCCAGTCTTTCCAGTGGCGAGGCGGAGCGACTATTCGAAGTCGTAAAAGACCTTCGTGATTCTGGCGTCAGCATCATTTACATTTCCCATCGGTTGGGCGAAGTACGCGAGCTGGCCGACCGTGTCACCGTCTTGCGTGATGGCGAGAATGCAGGCACGCTCGACCGCGAGGAGATCAATCACGACAACATGGTTCGCATGATGGTCGGACGCGATATCTCGCAGTTTTACGCTCGGCAGCAGCACCCAGTGAAAGAGATCGTGTTGGACGTTCGCGGCCTGAGGACACCGACATGGCCGGAGCACGAACTTAGCTTTTCCATTCGCGAAGGTGAGATCGTGGGTGTCTCCGGTTTGGTCGGCGCCGGCCGAACCGAAATGCTGAGAACGCTGTTTGGGATCGACCAACCGCTGGGCGGTCAGGTCTCGATGAGTGGTACGGTCATTGATCTCAAATCACCGCTGGACGCGATCCGTGCCGGCATCGCGCTCGTTCCTGAGGATCGCAAGCTGGACGGGTTGGTGATCGACATGAGCGTGCGCCGCAACATTGGCCTTGCCGCGCTGTCTCGGAATCGGCTTGCCGGCGGGTTTCTGAACCGGTCGTTGGAGAAGCGTGACGCCCTGGAGATGATTCGCGACTTGCGTATCAAGACGCCCAGTGACGCGCAAATCACGCGATTCCTGTCCGGCGGAAACCAGCAGAAAGTCGTGCTTGGCAAATGGCTGTCCATGAAACCCAAGCTGCTATTGCTCGACGAACCGACGCGTGGAATCGACGTGGGCGCCAAGCAAGAGATTTATCAGTTGATGGAGTCGCTGGCGAAAGATGGTTTGGCGGTTTTGTTCGTCTCGAGCGAGATGGAAGAGATTTTGGGAATGAGTGATCGGACCATCGTGATGCACGAAGGCCGAATCACGGGTGAACTTCAACGCGATGATCTTTCTGAAGAATCGATCATGCAACTTGCCACGGGTCACGCTACGGTCGCTTCGTCGACAGCAAATACATGAACGCAAAATCACTCGGGATATTCGGACTGCTCGTCGTACTGTTCGTGTTCATGGTCATCATGACATCGGAACCCTGGTACGACTTTTTCAGCAGTACATTCTTGCAACCGAACAACATCGAAAATTTGTTGCGTCGAGTTTCAATGTACGGACTGTTGGGCATTGGCGTCGCCTTCGTGATCATCACGGGGGGCATCGATCTTTCCGTTGGGTCGATCGTCTGTCTGGCCGGTTGCTTGCTAGGGATCTTCTTGCAGGTCGACTATCGGCCGGCGGACAACTTCGACGTCTACAAAGCAACTGAGCAGACGCAAACGCTGATCGTGCACGGCAATGCCACCGATGTGCTGGCTGCAGAGGACAAGCTGCGATTGTATCGAGGTCGCCAGCCGGCGATTCTGACGGTGCGATCGGTTGAGGCCGTGCAGTTGGCAGATCGAGCAGGAAAACCGATTGGGGTCGGCAGCGTATTAGAGGTCGAAGGGCTGCCTCGAGATGATGACGCCGGTCAGGTAGCCAAGGCATTCGACGTCAAAAATTTCGGGAATGCAACGGATGATGATCTCGCTTGGGTTGAGTTGGAAAACGTACCCTTTCCACTGGCGCCCAAGGATCGCGTTGCTTTCTTTCACCCCACTCGTGGACTCAAGGAGTTGGTGGTGCGTTCCTCCAAACGAACCGGTCAGGTCTCGCGAGTCGAGTTCAGCCAGCCGTTGGGAGCGAATTTCTCTAAAGAATGGATGGCGATGCCGACGGAACGCAAGCAACGCATGCCCATCCCGCTGGCAATCCTGTCGGTGCTGGGGATTGCAAGTTGTTTGGGGCTCGTGCACGGGCTGTTGGTGACTCGCGTCCATTTGCAGCCGTTTGTCGTGACCCTCTGCGGATTGCTGATCTACCGGGGCATTTCGCGTTGGCTCGTCGATGACAATCCGGTTGGCTTCGGAATCGAGTACAAGGACACGCTTAGCCCGCTCGGTTCAGGAAAACTGAGCCTCTTCGAGTGGAGCACCGCTGATGGGACGCAGACGTTTGGTATCCCCTATCCGTTCTTCGTGTTTCTAGCCGTTTCAATTGTTGCCGCTGTCTTCTTGAATCTCACGATTTGGGGACGCTACATGTTGGCGTTGGGTAGCAATGAGGAGGCCGCACGCTATAGCGGGATCCGAACGCAGCGGGTGACGATCCTCGCCTACGTGATTTGCACGGTGGCGGCCGCCACAGGCGGTATGTTGTTCGCGCTCGATTCAGGCTCGATTTCGCCTTCAAGCTTTGGGAATTTTTATGAGCTCTATGCGATTGCGGCTGCCGTCTTAGGGGGCTGCAGTTTGCGAGGTGGTGAGG
>JBPCVD010000675.1:0-7109 GCA_051010815.1 Rubripirellula sp. | reverse complement strand
AGTATAGGCATTGCCTGACGTCGAGGTACAAACCACAAAGCTGACCTCCCGCCTGCCTTCAGCTTGACTGCGCCGACCTTCCACGCATCACGGACTGAATGCCCCTGATAACTCGGCCACGGGCGATCTACCCGTCGCACCCTACTTCTTCTGAACGGCACGCCAATAGTCGTTGTGCATCGCATCTACGTCGATCGAAACGTACATCCATATTTCTCGGTCCCGGTTCTCCGGCGGCGTCTTCACGCGCCGTTCACTCGCCATCGCCGGTTTCAAAAGCGCCTCCACCAGTGCCACATCCCACATCGTCCAGGTCGTACTCTCCCCAAACTTGGTCTTCCACTTCTTAGCCAGGAATGCCCCGGTCGCTTCCATCGATTGGAGCTTTTCGAAAGTCTCATCACGATCAAACTTAAATTGACCCGAAACGCTCGTTGGCATCACGTGCAACTCCAAACCGTCTTGGTTGAGGAGAAAGTCGGCGGCATTAAGATCTCGACGAATATTGAACTCCGACTTATTCCAAACAGCTTTCTCCGCGTCGTATTGAAAACCCAAAAGATAGGCCTTGAGCTTTGGCACGATCTCTGGCGCTAATTTGATCGCGGATGCAAGATTGGTGGACGCGCCGGTGCACACCACCACAAGCTGTTGACCTTCGGGAGTCTTCTTCGCTTGCTCAATGATGAACTGTGCTGCAGGCGAGTCCTTCGGCTCATCACCACCCCAGGGGCGCCCCATCGGTTCACTTGATCCCATCGGATGTGGCAAATCAGAACGCCCCGAAATTCGAAGCAGCGTCTCATTGTCGGCCTGACTCGCTTCGACCGATTCGCGTTGGCCCAAGTAGTGGATCCATTGAGCCGACGTTAGACCGACCAAGTCAAATTGGTCCTGATCCAAGACCCGAATGATGGCGAACAAATCGTCGATCTCATTTGCTGTATCAGCGTCCAGGATCATACGAGGTTGCATCGGTTCGTTTGCGCAAACTTTCGAGCAACCGCTGTCTTCCCAGCAAGCGACCGCAGTCAAACTCCACCAAACTGCAAAACAAGCAAATGACCGCATCAGACGATCTCCTCTACGAAGCGGGACAAGCATCGGACATACGGGACGGCGGTTGTGGAGAATCGGTCCCACAATCGAGACATCGAAACGATGCAGCGGTTTCGAGGGTGAAGTCTATTCCGGCAATCCACGGACGTGGGCCCAGCCCATGCCTCTTTCTGAGGGGATCTCCGAGGAGAGCATGGCGGATCGAGGCATCTCGCCAATCCATCAAACAGGGCCCCTTGATTTTGATTGACCAAAAAGCTATTTTCGGATCACCAAACACTGATCTTGGAATAGCCGCAAATGCTAAAAAAACACGTTTTCCTGCAAAAAACCAACGATTCTCATCCGCGAGGGTTCACTCTCGTTGAGCTGTTGGTGGTCATCGCCATCATTGGCGTGCTGGTCGGGCTGATGCTTCCAGCCGTCCAGAATGTGCGTGAAGCCGCAAGGCGAATGCAGTGCAGCAACCATCTGCGGCAACTCGGATTGGCGATGCAGAACTACCATTCAGCCTTCAAGCAGTTCCCTGCGGGCTATATCTCGCACGTGACCAGAGACGGAAGCGGCCCGAGCTCTGCCCAGATTGATTCCGTGACCTGGGATGCTGCCCCCGGCTGGGGCTGGGGCGCTGCGATCCTGCCTCAACTTGAGCAGTCCGGGCTGGCAAGCCAGATTCAGTACGACCGCCCGGTCTGGGATCCCGCGAATGAAGAAGCTGTCGAAAGCACGTTTTCAACCTTTCTCTGTCCCTCGGCGACCGGCGGTGATGACGCCTTTTCGGTTCGCGACGAGGCGGGAGGCCAGCTTCGAATCGCGGGTCGCGAAATACGACTCGGTCGCTCCCACTATGTCGCGAGTCACGGACAAGAATCGTGTTGGGGCGAGTGTGGCTCTGCGGCTACCGGTGAGGTCTTCACCAACATCTACACCGCAACGACCAAAATCGTTTCCATCGATGGTGACGCTTCTCGTGTCGCCGATGGCCCCTTCTTTCGCAACTCCCGAACACGATTCCGGGACGTTACCGATGGAACCACGCACACGATATTCCTGGGCGAGCATGCGTCGGACCTCAGCGAAAAGACATGGGTCGGCGTCATCCCCGGGGCGTTCACGCACCCCGCATTTGCATCGCCGGAGAATGGTCCTGATGCTGCCGCGACACTGACACTCGTGCACGCGGGGCCCTCCGGAGGTGAGCTGGACATTACCGGCTCGCCGATCATTCACCCAGTGAATTACCCGACCTATCACGTAGGCCAAATGTATGCCCAACATCCGGGCGGGGGTCAAATCTGTTTTGGTGATGGGTCAGTGCGATTCATCTCGGAATTCATCAATCAGATTACCTTCGCAGAGTTGTCCAGCATGGGCGAGCACGAAGTTGTCGAGGAAAGTTATTGATGGACACGCATCCAAAACGACTGGTACTTGCTTCCGCCGTCATCGCGGGCGTGATGATCAGCTACCTTCTGTGGCCCAGTGGCTATGGCAACGTTAGCGACCAGGGTTACCAATTGACGATGGCTGTCGAGTCCGCTTGTGGGCGTCAGGACATGGAAGGTGTGCTACGCATTCGTACGCTTGTTCGCACCGATCCGGAACTGTCGGACACCGAACGGGGTTGGCTCGACGAGATTCTTGTCGCTGCGGAAGCCGGCTCCTGGAACGAGGCGAGACGCATGGCCAGAGACCTGATGCGTGCTCAACTTGTCGCGAGTTCCCAGGCTGGCGGCCCAACCGTTGATCAGGACCATTCAAGCTAGCAACGCGAAGCAGAGTGCCGAGCCCAGAAAAATCCAAGAAAGCTTCGGCTCGGCGGCGGGCCACCACGCCAACCGGACATTGACAATCGTATCAGACACTGTTACAGTTGTCGCATGGCACGAAGCACTCGATTTCCGGCAGCCGTACACATCTTGACGCTCCTCGCGATCAAGAAAGGTGAATGCTGTAGCTCGGAGCTGATTGCGAAGAGTCTTCGTACCAATGCGGTGGTTGTCCGACGTATCGTTGGCTTGCTGCAAGAGGCTGGTTTCGTATCCTCCCAGGCAGGCAGTCATGGCGGTGCGATGCTGGTGGTGGAACCTGACAAAGTGACCCTTCGCGACATCTACGAAGCAGTCGAAGACCAGAGTGTGTTCTGCATGCACGACCCGCACCCCGAGTGCCCCGTCGCTTGCAGCGTTAAAGAACAAGTCAACGAATTGGCTAACGGCGCGGAAGAGAAGATGCTGCGTGAGCTTGGACGAACGCGATTGTCGAGCATCACCAAACCTGCAGTCGCAAAATTCAAGACGATGGCAGACTAGTTTTTATTTGACTCTTACCGAAACTGTATCCGTTACAGTTTCAAAGGAATATTGTCATGAGCTTGAAGGAACAACTTCGACATGGTCTCGAACACACCCGCGGGTTCACTGACCAAGTGCTCAGTGAAATAGTTGATGACAACGATTGGGTACGCCGCCCCGTACCGGACGCCAATCACGCACTCTGGATCGCTGGGCACCTCGCTTTCGCCACCAATGCCTTTATCGGTTTTGTGGATCCGACGCGAAAAGACAACGCGAATGACGGTGCGTCGCTGTTCGGAAAAGGAATTCAATCCGTCGAGGATCTCAACGCCTATCCCAAGCCTGGCGATGTGGCCCAATACCTGACCGAGCGGGGCAGGACTTTTATCGAACTACTGAGCGAGACCGAAGACTTCGATCGCGTCGTCACCGAGGGCCCGGCATTCATGCACGATGTCGGAGCAGTCTTTCAAATGGCCATTTGGCATGAGGCGTTGCACTCGGGCCAGTTGACGGTGATCCATCGCATGATCGGCCAACCGGCCTTCACCAGCCGCAATTCCAGCTAACGCGAGTTGAATGATCCACCTGCGTTGATCAGTTTCCGATTCTCCTTCTCAATTGAACCTTCTTTTCTGGAGCACCTCAGTGAGCAAGCAACGATCCCGTCGTGCACTCAAATTTGACGATTTGCCTTCGACCGTCACAGAAGTGGAACATCTCCAAAGGGTCGGATATTCCATGGTTGGAAGATGGAATCTCGCCAAAGCGTGCCAGCATTTGAGCAAAACCCTGCGTATGTCGATCGAGGGTTCGCCATTTCAACTTCCGTCGCTCCTACAGCCAATCGCTCGCAGGGTGTTATTCCAGACGGCGATGCGGGGCGAACCAACGCGACTCCCGCTCAAGACCGCGCGACAGTTTCGGCCTGACGAAGCACCAGATGCCTCGGAGTCGATCGCGGAATACGCAACTTTGGTGGAGCGGGTCGTGTCGAAAGACGCGCCGCTGTTGGACGTACACCCTGTGTTCGGCCGAATCAGCAAGTCGGAGTGGCGAAGCTTTCATGCGTGGCACGCCGCCCATCACATGAGTTTCCTGATTCCCCACGATTCGAATTCGAACACGAACGAACTTATTCACGAAACGGTGGAGGCATAACCATGCGATCTTTGGTGGCAATTCCGGTCTTCAACGAGGCCGAACACATCGATGACGTGTTGGACAGAGCGCGTCGGCACGCAGAAACCGTGCTAGTCGTTGACGACGGATCAACGGACGGTACCAGGGAACGTTTACAGATGCGACGCGATGTATGCGTGGTCACCCATGCGAGAAACGTCGGCTACGGCGCCGCACTCCGAACAGCATTCCGCTATGCGTCGGGGCACGGCTTCGAGGGACTTGTGACACTCGATGGTGACGGACAACACGAGCCTGAACGCATTCCCCAATTCATTCGAACGTTGGAAGGGTGTGACGTCGTGTCCGGAAGTCGCTACTTGAATACTTTCGCCGGTGATACGACTCCGCCGCCGGAGCGATATCGCATCAACCGCATCATTTCAGCCGAGTTGAAGCAGCAACTTCACCTCAGTTTGTCCGATAGCTTTTGTGGCTTCAAAGCATATCGAGTCTCTGCGTTGCAAGAGATCAAAACGCGTGTCCGTGGCTACGCCATGCCCCTCGAGTTTTGGGTAGAAGCAGTCGCTGCTAACCTTCGCATTCGTGAGTTGCCGGTGCCGTTACTTTACTTAGATGAAAACCGATCCTTTGGAGAAGAACTCGATCAGGCCGACGTTCGTTTAGCGCACTATCGAGACACGATTCAAAGTAGCTTGGCAAGAACCGAACGTCGTCGACAGGACCAAACTCTACACCCAGAACGATCACGAATCGCTTGAACCACGGAGAGGATTTTTCGATGACCACGACTCTCTTGCAATGCACGTCCCCCCACGTTGCCGTCTGTTCCAAATCCGCCTTCGACTCGGCGCGACTAGGATCACTTTCGGCAGCCGCACTGATGGAGTGGGCAGCCGACCGATTTGGCGACTCGCTGGTGGTGAGCACCAGTTTCGGCATTCAGTCGGCTGTCACACTTCATCTCGCAACACAGGTCAATCCGACGATTCCTGTGATATGGGTCGATACGGGTTATCTTCCAAATGAAACGTACCGCTACGCGGAACAACTGACATCGCTTCTGAACCTGAACCTGCATGTCTACCAGTCCGAGATCAGTGCGGCGCGAATGGAGGCGATGCATGGACAACTATGGGAGACGGATCGCGAAACCGACTACCAACTGTATGACGACCTACAAAAAGTTGAGCCGTTACAACGTGCCTTTAAAGAGCTTCAACCATTGGCATGGGTCTCTGGACTCCGGTCGGAACAAACAGGCTTTCGAAGGACACTCAAGCGTGTCGCGTTTGACGGGCAGCGTCAGAAGGTACTGCCGATCCTCCATTGGACGTCGAAAGACATCTACGAGTACATGCAACAACACTCCCTACCGAATCATCCAATGTTCGAATTGGGCTACACGACCGTTGGAGACTGGCATTCCAGCCGTCCCCCATCGTCCGACGATGCCAATGACCGAGCCACGCGATTCAGGGGCCTGAAAGAAGAGTGTGGTATCCATCTTCCAAGTCGTGCGTGATTGCCCGCGATCAAGTGAAACGGCACTGAGCAATTCGCTCATCCCTTGAAAGGAACACTGGAATGTTCGACTTTTGTTGCGATTCGTGTATCGGCTCAGAATCCGTTGTGCCGGGCAATTCGGGAAGACTACATGCCTGCGGCTCTCGCACGACCGGTCTTCAACAAGGTGGAAAGTTGGCCGGATCAAACCGATTGACCGGTGCAATATCGCGGTTGTCGCATGCTCCGGAATGGTCTGCATTGCAGGCAGAAGCGAACACGATCCGAGAACCTTTGCTTGCGCACTTCATCGAGCGTACGGTACTGCAAAGCACAACCTTCATCGAAGGCTTGGCAAACCTGATCAGTGAAAAGCTCTTTTCGGTGAACGCCGACGAGTGGAGGCTTGAGTTTCTGCACGCTCTTCATGCTGAGCCCGAAATGGGTGACAGATCGTTTCGCGATTTGCTCGCCATACGAAGGAATGATCCTGCAACCTCGAGCCTGCTACAGCCGTTTCTGAACTTCAAAGGTTTTCATGCCTTAGTTGCGTACCGCTTCTCGCATCGGCTTTGGATGCGAAACCGCGTCTCACTGGCCCGCCATCTGCAGAGTCAGATCAGCGAACGGTTTGGGATCGACATTCATCCTGCGGCGACGATTGGTGAAGGAGTATTTCTTGATCACGGAACGGGTGTCGTGATCGGCGAGACCGCCGTGGTTGGCAACGACGTCACGATCTTACACGGTGTGACGTTGGGCGGAACGGGAAAAGCTTCCGGAGATCGGCATCCCAAAGTCGGCGATGGTGTATTTGTCGGTGCCAGCGCACAACTACTGGGAAACATCAAGATTGGCGACCACGCGACGATCGGCGCAAGCAGCGTCGTCCTGAAAGATGTTCCCGAAGCTTCGACGGTCGCCGGCATCCCAGCACGGGTCATCAAACGGGGCGAAACAACCGCGCCACGCGTCGCCGAACTCATGGCCTAGCCGCGGACTTCGTGTTCGATCCGCCCATGGCAACGACCCACGTCTCGATCTGCTCTCAAGCCTAAGACCTGTGACATTTCATGCAGAAGATGTGCGTTCGTGCACTGAAAT
>JBPCVD010000674.1:0-16251 GCA_051010815.1 Rubripirellula sp. | reverse complement strand
ACAAGGTTGTCAGGACTCGAAACGTTGACAACGATTCGCCCCCCCTCGGTGAGCCGGGTGATCGCGGCCGCAACCAAATCGGGGACCACTCGACCACTGCCTCCCACGAAAATGGCGTTTGGATTCGGTAAATCATTCCAGGCCTCCGGTGCTTGCCCGTGGACGGGCACCAACCCGGGAACGTCGAACATCTTCGCGTTTTCAATCATCAACCCGTAGTCTTCGGCATCCATCTCGATGGCGAAGACCTTTCCTTTGGATGCGATAGACGCGGCTTCAATCGCCAGCGAACCGCTGCCTGCTCCCACATCCCAGACGACACTATTTGCTGTCAGGTCCAATTCCGAAAGAGCGATGCAGCGCACTTCCGAGGGAGTCAGCAACCCGCGTTTGGGCCGAGATTGAAGAAAGAGGTCATCCGGGTTACCGAAAAGCCTTCGACTTCCGCTACCGCTGGGGCGATCTGCGGCGCCTTGTCGGCGCACCAACACCATGACGTTCATGGGTGAGAAGGTCTGATCCCGAATCGATTTCAGATCACCTTGGGTCACCGTTTCGTCTGGCGTGCCCAAGTTTTCGCAGACGTAGGCGGTGAAATAGTCGATGCGGCGATCCAACAACGCTTCGGCAACCACCGACGGAGGAATGTCTTCGGTAGTGAAAAGGCCAACGCGTTCGGCCGTACGAATACTATCGACCACTCGATCAAGTGACTGCGTCGCGAGATTGGTGAGATAGGCGTCATCCCAGCTCTCCTTTACTCGCGCGAAAGCAAGTTGCATGCTGCTGACATGGGGGACGACCTCGAACCGATCCTTTCCAAATGAATCGGTCAGGTACCGCGCGATTCCATAAAAAAGTGGGTCACCACTGGCGAGCATGACCGTTGGTCGATCGGGAAGCTTGATGATCGTCTGCTTCAGTTCGTCCAAGTCTCCCCCGACCGCCACCTGGTCGGCCTCCGAACGAGGCAGTTGTGCCAGCATCGAGGGGGTGCCGATCAAAACTTCGGCCCGATCGATCAGCTTCCTTGCGTGCCCGGTCAATCCCTGAATTCCGTCGTCGCCAATTCCGACAATGTGTATGCGAGATGTCAAAGAGGATCGTCCTTTCGAGAAACACGCCAATGGTGGTTGGGCCACACGACTGCGGAACCAATCGCCATGTTCTACAGCTTTCGCAACTCTTTGAGAATCTCCTCGGTTGAGCTTCGGCCGGCGTGGGAGTCGCTGACCTTCTTCCAGGCAATGCGGCCATTCTGGTCGACCACAAACGTCGCTGGGTAAGCCGTTTCGTTGATCGCGTCCCAGCGGAGCCCCCAGTCTTGGACCATGTTCATGCCGTCATCGCGAACGAGGATCAGCGGGTCGGGGACGCGTCGCGAGCCCATGAACTGTTCGGCGTGCCGTTCCAGTAGCGTCGGTTCCCCGGGATAAACCAGAATCACGCGATGTGCCTCGTTGGACAACGCCCGAACGCGATTCGCGAGCGAACTGACCTGTCGATTGCAAAGTGGGCATTGATAGCCCGGATATCCTCGCAACACGATGACAACAACTGGGCCTTCGCGGTATTCATCGCTGAGTCGAAGGAAGCTCTTTTCTCCCACCACAGGCAATTCAAAATCGACCGCGCGTTCGCCAATCTCCGGTTGCTTGATCGGTTCCGGTTCATCTGCGAACGCCGAAACGGCGCCGACCAAGATCATCAGGAACGTCGCAAGGGCGACACGTGAATGGGGTAATGAACGCATGGCATTTCTCCAACATCGAAAAGCAAAAGCCGTCGTCATGACGGACATGGGTATGTCTTACTGATCGCGTTTCTCTCGCTGCCGACGACTGTAGCGTTCAAGCGTTTTACGCTCCGCTGCCGTCAGACTCGATTCGCCTTGTTCATGAATTTTGGCAAGAATGCTGTCGGCATCGTCAGCCTCCTTTTGAAGCTTTTTGTCGGGGTCATGCAGCTTCAGTTTCATCCGCCTCGATCGATGTCGCATACGGGCGGGGATGTCGGTGATGGCCGTGAAATCAAGCCAACGAAAATTCCAGTTTCCGTAGTAGTAAGCCAGCGCGAACGCAGCCCCCGCAAGGTGGACCGTGAATGCGGTATTGGAATCGGTCCCCGTGATCCCGAGCGCGCCTGCGATGTCGGCAACGACGAAAATGACCGCCAACACCCACGCCTTCACCGGCAGAACGAGCATCAGCAGGATTTCGCGATTCGGGAAGTAGCATGCGAACAGCACGGCTGTCGCCACCACACCACCACTGGCACCAATGGTCCCCGGACCGCCAAATGCAAAACTGGTGATCGCCCCCACGATTCCGCCGAGGATGATGGCTCCCAGATAAAATCGGAGAAACTCCATTCGTCCCAGACGCTGCTCCACATCACGACCGAAAACGTACAGTCCGATCATGTTGAAGATCAGATGCGTCGGCATGCTGCTGCGCATGTCATGGACGAATCCGTACGTCAAAAACTGCCACCACATCCACGGTCGCAGCAGCGTGTCGCCGTCGACGGCAAGCCAGTCTTCAACGAAATAGCTTCTGCCGCCATCCTGACCGGGAGTGTAGAAGATCAATCCAGCGATGAAGACCACCACATTGATGATGATCAGAATGACGGTGATGCTGCGCGGATTCTGCGCTCGGTCCCAAGGGGTCCGTTCGTCCCGTCCGTAATCGCGGTCATAAAGACCCATGTGAGAATCTGTCCTCAAGGAAGTTTCGTTCGCATGTCGCCAGGATCATCCTAGCAATCAAGCGACATTGGCGTGTAGATGTCCCGATTGGCTTCTTGTTTGGCGTGGTCAGCTCAAGCAGCAGCTGGTTGCTTCACTTCGTTCTGACTTGCATCCCGCAGGTATTCAACGGCGCGTCGCAATTGAGGGTCGATAAGCAAGCCTGATTCTGGTTCATCTGTGTGGTCGCTTGCCGGTTTCGACGGATCGGACGCCTCGCTGTTGGGTTCTTCCCTCTCGGATTCCACCGAGTCGGCATCAGGTGAGTCGGGTTCGGTCGCCTCAGAATTGGTCGAGTCAGGCTCCGCTTTGTCGGGCTCTGTCAGTGAATTCTCCACCTCATCGCTCGACTCAATGTTTGCGAGGGAGGGGTACGAGGCTTCCCGCCAGCGTTTAGCTAGTCGATCCAGCTTGTCCGCGTCGAGCTCGATCTCGAAATCTTCATCGGGCGTGACCCCCCATTCATCCTCGTCAGAGGCTTCCTTGCCGCGATGAATGTTTTTGCCGTTGGGGCGATAGTAGCGGGCCACCGTCAAGCGAAGTGCGCTACGTCCATACTGCAGCGGGAGGATGTTTTGCACCGTTCCTTTCCCGTAGCTGCGAGTGCCCACGATCGCCGCCCGTTGGTTGTCCTGCAAACAAGCGGCGACAATTTCGCTTGCGCTGGCGGAGTTACCGTCGATCAGGATGGCGATGGGTTTGTTGGTGCTGACCAACGTACCCGGTTCGGCGCTGAACCGATCCTCAATCTTTCCTCCACGTGTTCTCGTCGAAACGATCTTACCGCTATTCAAGAACATGTTGCTGACATCGACGGCAGCATGCAGTAACCCGCCGCCGTTTCCTCTCAGATCCAGGACCAGACCGCTAAAGTCATTGTCCAAATCGATGAGGACTTGCTCCAATTCTTTTACTGTTTTTTCACCAAAGCTTGTGAGGCGGATGTAGGCAATGCTGGGGTCATCGCGAAGACGATAGACCCAGTGGTTTTCGGCATCGCGATAGTCGCCGATGACTGACTCGAGCTCGATCCGGCCCCTCCGAACGGAGATGTTGATGTTGTCATCACCTCGTGCGACGACCAGCTGCACCGTTGTTCCGATTTGGCCCTTGAGTCGCGAGCTGACATCTTGCAGCACCATGGTCGAAACGTCCTCGCCGTCGACCCGTACGATCTGGTCACCCGGCAACAGGCCTGCAGCGAGAGCCGGTGAACCTACGAGTGGCGTGATCACGCGGACCGGTTTTTCTTTCTCGGGTTGCTCGACAAAGATTCCAATGCCTGCAAATTCCTGATTGATGTTGTCTTGGAACGACTCGTAGTCTTCTTGCGGAATGTATTCGCTATGGTCATCCAGCGTGGACGTCATCCCATTCATCGCTGAGATCAACAGCTGCTCTTTGTCGACGGGATCCACATAGTAGGCGTCGATCAATTCGAGCGCATCTCCGACCATCATGGCTGTCTTCGTCCGGCGATGGGCAAAGTAGCACAGCCCGCTGACGAAGGCGGCGATGACAATGATGTTCAGGTTGCGTGGGGGCATGGTCGCTCGCAAGCAGGAAAAGAAGGGACAGCTGCAAGGCAGTCCCGCGGACGGTCATTGTACCGCCTGTGTCCCCAATCCCGAACGCCCGACCGGAACACGCGAAAACGGCATCAAACGCCGTTGAGGAATGGAACGGGGATCAGAATCGCGTGCTGTTGGACCCACGTGAGCAAACCGTCCCAGCTGGTGTATTGCGAGACGTAAACGAACAGAAGGTAGACGGCGACCACGACCGGCATCGCCATTCGTACGAAAATCCGCGATAGCAACGCCCAGCGACCGCTTGGTTCCGGTCGCCGCCGTGCGCGACGAAGCGCCAGTCCCGTCGCGATCCGAGCCGGAAGAATGAAGGCTACGAAGAGAAGGCAGGGAGCCCACATGACCTCTCTCGGCGTGGCCTCAATCTTCAACAAGTAAAGTGGGATGGGTGTCACGACCAAACAAACGATCATCGCCAACAACCAAGCCCAGGGAGCCCGCCGGAAGTCGCGGCGGATCGTGCGAACTGCAAAGAGTGCCGACAGGCGATTCTCTGCAGCAAAGTGCGCTTGCAGCATCGGCAGGTAAAGCATGCCAATCCCGAGCAGGACCAGAGACGCAAACCCGACGAGTCCGGCGAGTCCCGTCTCACCGATTCTGAAGGCCGCAATGATGACCATCGCGGGAAAGAGCCACACCAATGTCCCAACGGCTCCACGCAAACCGAGCCAGAAATACTTGGGCATCTCCAGCGACGCAGTGAATGCCCACAGTCGGTCGGGAGCAGTTCGCCAAGTACTCCACCGCCAACCCACTCTTAAAAGCCGTTTCGGCTGAGGCCACAGATAATGCACCAGTCGCCCCCCTCGCACCCATGCCCACAATAAATAGCCGGTCATGAAGAGGGAAAACCCGATCGCGGCCCAACGCATGGCCACGGCCTGCCGTGATCCTGGGTTGATCAGGGTCGACACCGACTCCAAATGAGCAAGTGCTTGTGTTGGAAGAGCTGCGATAAATATTGCCACGGCCGCCAACCCGATCTGGCCGGCGGCATTCAGATGCGGCAGCGAGTCTCGGAGTTTGGCTCCATTCGCCAATCCACCTGCGACCTGCAACAAGTAGCCGAACGCAATCAGCTGCAGTACTGGAATGGCGGTGAGGACCGCCAACAGGACAATGAGTGAGGCAATGCAGAAGGATCCGCGGATGGTCCAGGCGACGAAGGCAATTGTCCTGCGAATGAAGCCAGGCCGCGCGACCGCAGGCAGAGTTGTTGACTCGTCTCTCGCTGAAGAGATGACATCCGGCTCCGCGAACGGATCCCGCGAGCTCTCGCGAAACGCGTCATCCTGGTACTCATCGACCACGCGAGCCGGAATTGGTTCTGTCTCGACCAGTGTGGCCATGACGGGAACCGGATCGGTTTCACGCTGACTCGGCAGCTCTGCCTCCACCAATCGTGCCAAAACTGGTTCGATTCGCTGCCCCGCCGCGTCGTCCCGATTAAGGGGAACCGGGTCGTCGCTGGAGGAGTGGGGCTGGGTCACGTGATGTCCGGTGTCTGACGCGCGAGATACTGGCGGGATGGTCAGCGCCAGAGTCCCATTCGGTTGCATGGGAACGATCTTGGCGGTGAAGTCAACGATTGTGTTAATTCGCTTCGACTACATACTAGATGACGGTTGGGCAAGATTTACTGGAGGTCGTCCGACTTTCTGACGATAACGCTGTAAGTTGGTCTTTCGAGGGGGGATACTCGAACGGACTCCTGCGGTTCTCGTCATCTCAGCGGTGACTTGGGTCGTGCCCGAGCATTTCTTTATGGCTGCTCCATCTCATCTTGCTGCGATCGTGCTCCTTTCGGGCGCCGGACTCTTACTTTCCGGCTGTGCCAGCCTGCATGTCCCCAGCGTCCGTCATCAAGGCGAATGCGGCGACGCGTGTTGCGAGGCAACCTGTTGCGGCGAAGGCGACTGCGGTTGTGCCCTGGACCACGCCGAGCCTCCCAAAGATGTTCCCTGGCCACGATTCCACCCAGTTCCGACGCAGCCGGTGTTCGGCGTCGAAGTTCAGTGATAATTGTCGAAAACCGTCAAATCGGCGGGTTTCCGCGATCGGGAAGCTCCAAATAGGTGACCATCCATCTACCCTTTCGTTAAGCTTGGCAAACCTTGCGGCGTGCCCCTCTCAAGTGTGAAGGGACGCCGCGAATTATTCCGATGCAAAGGGCCATACCGGTGCTTCCGGTATGTCATCGACGGACGAATGTAGGGTCCGTCGGAATAGTGCATCCGAATGATTCGGGTACGGGAATATATGCGAGCGACCACCCAAGTTTCCCGCGTCGCGGTTTGTCTAGCCTTTGCCAGCGCCATCGTTGGTCAATGTGTCTTGGCAGTGCCGTCGGCCGCTCAATCTCCGCGCAATCGGGTTTCGGATCTGCGGGAAACACCAACCGTGTTGGCGATCCGGCGCGCTTCGCCTGCCGTCGTCAATATCCACGGCCAGAAGACGGTCCGTTCCACGGCCGCTGGAATGGCAGGGGCGACGGGGCCGGACTCTTTCCGCCAGGTGAATGGCATGGGGACCGGTGTCGTCATCGATCCTCGTGGCTACGTGATCACCAACTACCACGTCGTCGAAGACGTGGAAGACATTCGGGTCACGCTGCACAACGGCGAGACAACGTCGGCGGACTTGATCGAATCGCGCATCCGCAACGACCTAGCCCTCATCAAAGTCAATGTGGACGAGGCATTGCCGACGATTCCACGCGGAACCAGCAGCGATTTGATGGTTGGTGAGAGCGTTATCGCAATCGGGAACGCCTTCGGTTATGTCCATACAAGTACGCAGGGCATCATCAGCGCGTTGCATCGCGACGTACCGGTGAACGAAACCCAGGACTACCAAGATCTGATTCAGATCAGTGCGGGCATCAATCCGGGTAACTCGGGCGGACCCTTGCTGAATATCGAGGGTGAGATCATTGGGGTGAACGTTGCCGTGCGAGTGGGTGCTCAGCAGATTGCGTTCGCCATTCCAATTGATCAGGTCGTCGAGATCGTGACCGAGATGATCGACCAACACAATGATTCGCGTCTGACCACTGGCTTGCGAACCAGCGGCGGACCCCGCGAGGGCGACGGCGTGACCGTCGCCGATGTCTCCGCTAGCAGCCCTGCCGCACGGGAAGGATTGAAGCCGGGTGACCGCGTGGTCCGCGTTGGTTCGCAGGTGATCGACGATCGCCTTGATTACGCATTGGCTCTGATGAGCCTCAAAGCGGGCGACGACTTGGAATTGGGAATCGAGCGTGGGGGAAGCCGATTCGATCTGGCAATGACCACCGAGTCGCGTGGAGTCGAGAACTACTCCGTCGGCGATCTTGCTTGGAATATCATCGGAGTCCAGGCCAAGCCTGTGGCTGACTCCACCATGCGACGTCTGAATTCAAGAATGCGAACGAAGTATCGCGGTGGGCTTTATGTCACGGCTGTCAAACCTGGCTCCCCCGCCGATCAGCAAGGCATCATTTCGGGAGACGTCCTGCTTGGAATTCACGGTTGGCAAACGTCAAGCATGAAAGACCTGGCCGGTATCCTGGAACATCCCGATATTCAACGTGGGCCACGAGCGAAGTTCTACTTGGTCCGCCGAGAACAGACACTCTTCGGGCATATGGAACTGGCAGCTCACCCAGGCGGCACGACAAAGCGTCGATAACCGGTCTCTGAACGGCCGCGTAGCCAAGTCTCTGCGCACGTCCCGGGGCATTCTCGCTTGCAGCTTCCCGCAGCACGAGTTTGCCGACCCAGCCGGGACGAGAGCGCTGGGGTCCAAAGGTATCGGTTCACGGATGCCGGTTCACCGCGGTTCACGGGGCACTTCACCGGATGTCGGTTCACGGGATGTCGGCAAGCAACCATTGTCATCCCCTTCGCCACGACGATGGCTCAGCGTGTCGCCTACACCGTATCGCCGCTGCGGCTTCGCTCGCGTCGTAGGAGTTTTTGCCATCGAGTTCGTCGAAGCCGACGGCCGACGCCTTTTCGAAAGGTGGCAAAAGCTTCAGGAGTCGTTTGCGATGTCCCCGTGATGTAAAGCTGACGCCTCGGGGCGACTCGTAGCACGATCAAATGGGCGCCACTTTGCACACTCCGCACTTGGCTCGATGGCCAGGTAGCAACCTGGGCATCGTTCCAAGCAGAAAGCGTGTGCAAACGGATTTGAATTCGAAAACTTTCTTCGGCAAATAGAGGCTCGTCGGCGCATCGTCGGCGAAGAAGGTTTTTGTAGGGGCGAATCAGAACCTTGCCCAAGAGCGGCAGCAGCAGGACGGTCACGACACTCAAAATCATCCCTCGTCCTCCCGCGAGCCAGGGTTCGATGGTCTCTTCAAACAGGAAGGCCAGCAAGCCGACACTGATGAACATGATCATGATGACCAGCGCGAACACGTCGGATTGCTTGGCGTAAGTGGCCGCGGACCAGTCGAGGTTGGTTGCGTCGCAGGGGGCCACCGCTGAGAAGAGAAACGAGTCGCTCCGCCAATCCGAGCGTTGCGGCTCGCTGCTTGGGGGCAAGTACGGATTCAGGTCCCCGCCTCGTTCTTTGTTCAGCCGACCAGCGGAGCCGGTTCCGATGGTTACGGAATCGTCTGTGGGCTCCTCTCTCGCGGTCCACAACACACTCGGATCTGCTGATTCGAGGCTGGCCCGCAGAAGTTCAGCGAGCTCCGATGAAGACGCGGTGTCGGTTTGATATCCGAACCGTCGCATCAGGGACGAGGTCGCTTCTATCGCGGCGTTGGGTCCGTGTGGGGACCAACAGAGTTCCGAGGCGCATTGAGGGCAGGCAAACGTGTCAGACGCCCCTGTGCGAGAGAGATCCTCAGCAGCTAGAGAATGAGAGCATTCGGGGCACGAATTGTAGGCGACCAAGGTCAACTCCCTCAGCCAGTTAACACGCTACCAGGTACGAGTCTTCTCGTGCGCATCAATCTTGTCTTCATGCTGCAGAGTCTGAGCGATGTCATCGAGCCCATGCAGTAAGTTGTGACGTCGGCTGGCATCAATTTCGAACTCGCGTTTCAGGTCGGCGCCATCGTGCACGACTTGATTATGAAGATCGACGGTCAATTCGTACCCCTGCTTGGCATCGGCTTTTTCAAAAATTTCGTCGACGTGATGTTCCGCCATTACGATTGGAAGTACGCCGTTCTTAAAACAGTTGTTGAAGAAAATATCGGCGAACGATGGAGCGATGATGGCGCGGAACCCAAAATCGTCCAATGCCCATACCGCGTGCTCGCGGCTGCTACCGCTGCCAAAGTTCTTGCGAGCAACCAAAATGGACGCGCCATCAACATGAGGTTGATTCAGCTCGAACTCTGGGTGCGGAGTGCTGCCATCGTCCAGGAAACGCCAATCGTAGAACAGGAATTGACCAAAGCCTGTGCGTTCGATTCGCTTGAGAAACTGTTTGGGGATGATTTGATCGGTATCGACATTGGCTCGGTCAAGCGTGGCGACAACACCGTTGTGGACTGTAAAGCTTTGCATGATTCTGTGGAAACGTTGCGGCGATGATTTGTAGTGGGTTCCGGTGGTTGGGCGTTGCCAGTCTGGCGACGCTCATTTAGCGATCAGGCGTTCTTATAGTTCCATTCGCGAATGTCGACGAAGCGACCTTCAACTGCGGCGGCTGCAGCCATTGCTGGGCTGACCAAGTGAGTTCGGCCCCCTTTTCCTTGACGCCCTTCAAAGTTGCGATTGCTCGTGCTTGCGCAACGCTCACCAGGAGCCAATTTGTCAGGATTCATGGCCAGGCACATGCTGCAACCAGCTTCACGCCAGTCAAAGCCCGACTCTCTGAAAATGCGATCGAGGCCTTCCTGCTCGGCTTGCCGTTTGACCTGTCCGCTACCTGGGACCACCATTGCATCGACGTCACCCGAAACGCGATGGCCTTGGATGACCGAGGCCGCGGCTCGCAGATCTTCGATCCGAGCATTCGTACATGATCCGATAAAGACCCGCTGGATCGGAATGTCGTGGATCGGTGTCTTGGCAGTCAAACCCATGTAGTCGAGGGCGGCAGCCGTCGACTTTTGTTCCGTCGGATCTTCGAATTCCGAGGGATCAGGCACGCGATCCGAGATGCTGCGAACTTGGCCTGGATTGGTTCCCCAAGTGACCTGGGGGGCGATATCTTGGCCTCGATAGGTATTGGAGAGGTCATACTTTGCACCCTCGTCGCTGCTGAGCGTCTTCCAACGTTCCACCGCCGCGTCAAAATCTTGTGGGACTTCCGGTAGTCCGCGTAAGTAGTCAAAGGTGGTTTGATCCGGAGCGATCATTCCGGCCCTTGCACCCGCCTCGATCGACATGTTGCAGACCGTCATGCGTTCTTCCATCGACAAGGCTCGCATGCAGTCGCCGGTAAATTCCAGGACATAGCCAGTGCCGCCTGCCGTGCCGATTTGGCCGATCAAGTACAGGATCATGTCCTTGGCGGTGACGCCCTTGGGCAGTTCGCCATCGACGCGGAGCTCAAATGTCTTCGGCTTGAACTGACGTAGCGTTTGCGTGGCCATCACATGCTCGACCTCGCTGGTCCCGATACCGAACGCCAACGCACCGAACGCCCCGTGGGTCGCAGTGTGACTGTCCCCACATACGATGGTCATGCCGGGTTGGGTGTATCCGTTTTCAGGCCCAATCACATGGACGATTCCCTGACGCACGTCGCCAATGTCAAACAGTGTGACGCCGAACTCCTTGCAGTTCTCTCGCAGCGTGTCGATCTGTTTTCGGCTGATCGGGTCAGCGATGGGCAGGCTTCGATCCGACGTGGGAACGTTGTGGTCGGGGGTTGCGATCGTTCGCTCCGGGCAACGAATGGGACGCCCGTTAACGCGGAGACCCTCGAAAGCTTGCGGGCTGGTCACTTCGTGGACCAGGTGGAGGTCGATGTACAGAATGGCGGGGCCCTGCTCGGGGGCATGTACCACGTGTCGGTCCCAGATTTTCTCGAGCATGGTCCGCGGGGCGGACGAATTAACGTCGGACATTTTGGCGAAATTGGGGGCAAGGAGGGGATCAGCTGACCCGATTTACTGTCAACTCTCAGGCTCAGACTGTCAACGGCTACGGAGCGAAGATCGCGGCAGGACGTCGTAGATATCAATAGGGACGTCCGAGCGGGCGACGGGTTCACAGCTCAGATGTTTGGCTCGTCGTTCGGTCCGGCCGCCGGTTCGGCGCCGCCGAACCAATGATTCGAGCACCCTACGGGCTGGCTTCGAGCTCTCGAAACAGGCTGCGAATTTCCCCGTAATCTGGATCCGGGACGGACGACCAGCGAGTTTGGGCGTCTGGGACGGACACCCGTTCGGGAACTCAGGTGGAAGATCGCTGAGAGAGGGAAAGCGTCCCTGTTGGCCTAGGCCTTGAAGTACGAGCGATACCAATCGACGAAGCGAGCGATTCCGGTTTCGATTGGAGTCGCGGGCCGAAACCCAACGGCATTTTCCAATGCCTCGATGTCGGCATAGGTCGCGGGCACATCGCCTGGCTGCATCGGCAGGAGATTCTTCTCAGCCTTCATTCCAAGCGACTTTTCAATCGCCTCAATGAATTCCGACAGCTCTACCGGACTGTTGTTTCCGATGTTGTAGATGCGGTAGGGGGCCGAGCTGGTGGAAGGGTTGGGCTCGCGGCTGTCCCAGTCAGGATCAGGTGCCGCGATTTGCTGCGAGGTGCGATCGACGCCTTCGACAATGTCGTCGATGTAAGTAAAGTCTCGCCGCATTTTGCCTTCGTTGAAGACATCGATGGGCCGTCCTTCCAAGATCGCCTTGGTGAACAAGAACAACGCCATGTCAGGGCGGCCCCAGGGACCATAGACGGTGAAAAAGCGAAGGCCGGTCGTTGGTAAGTCGTAAAGATGGCTGTAGGTGTGAGCCATCAATTCGTTGCTCTTCTTCGTCGCCGCGTAAAGACTCAGAGGGTGGTCGACTCGCCCCGAAGTAGAAAACGGCATTTTGGTGCCGCCACCGTACACGCTGCTACTGCTGGCATACGTCAGATGGGGAGTCTTCGCGTGGCGGCAGGCTTCCAGAATGTTCAGGAAGCCAACGATGTTGCTCTCGGTGTACGCTCGAGGATGAGTGATCGAGTAACGGACGCCCGCTTGAGCCGCAAGATTGATTACGCGCTCGAAGTCGTGGTTGCGAAACGTCTCATCGACTTTTGCTTGATCGGCCAGATCGGCCTCGATCAGGGAGAAGTTGTCGAAGTCATGAAGCTGCGATAACCGATCACGCTTCAAGTCGACGCTGTAGTAGTCGTTAACGTTGTCAAAGCCGACCACCTGCTCTCCCCGTTTCAATAGACGGAGAGAAAGATGAAAGCCGATGAAGCCGGCAGCGCCGGTAACAAGATGTGTACTCATGCGTGCCGTTTATAGCAATCTTAAACTGGTTCTTCGACCAGGTGATCTTGTGATTCCAGGTTGCTTGGCACGATTCGAGTGATGTTCACTTTCGTGCGTCGCAACTCCTCGATCTCTGCTGCCATTTGCGAAATCAAGTTGGCGATTTCCGTGCCTGCAGACTCTCCGATGTTGACCATCAGAGCCTTACGCGAATTGTAACTGAGGCCTGAATTTTTCATCGCAGGGGACTCCCGTTGATTTATGAATGAAAACGAGTGTGTCTAACAAATAGTTGGGGAATCGAGGAAGGCAAGCGTGAGTCACTCAACCGTGACACTTTTTGCCAAGTTCCTCGGCTTGTCGACGTCACATCCTCGTAAGAGAGCAACGTGATAAGACAGCAATTGCAGCGGAATCACCGTGATGATCGGCTGGAGGATTTCCGGGACCTGCGGTATTCGGATGACATCATCGGCAATGCTGGCAATTTGTGGGTCATCGTGACTGGCGATAGCGATGATGGGTCCACCACGGGCCTTCACCTCTTCCATGTTCGCCAGGACTTTGTCGTAAGTCGTTCCGCGGGGGATGATAAAGACACTTGGTGTCGCGTCATCGACCAGCGCGATCGGGCCATGTTTCATCTCAGCCGCAGGGTAGCCTTCTGCGTGGATGTAGCTGATTTCCTTGAGCTTGAGCGCACCTTCCAATGCCGTGGGGAAGTTGTACTGCCGGCCCAGATACAGCACGTTGCTCGCGTCTCGGTATTTCTTGGCGACCTCGCGAACTTGCGTGTCGCAGGTCAATGCCTGCTGAACTGCACCCGGCAAGGTTCTCAATTCTTCGATGATGCGACGGCCGCTTTCAAAACTCAGGTGACGCATCCTGCCGAAGTACAACGCCAGCATCGCGAGGACACAGCACTGCGAGGTGTAGGCCTTCGTGCTGGCGACTCCGATCTCGGGGCCGGCGTGAAGGTAGACGCCTCCATCGGCGGCCTGCGCGATGGAACTGGCGACGACATTGCAGATGGCGAGCGTCCGGTGGCCTTTGCGTTTGGTTTCACGCAATGCTGCAAGCGTGTCCGCCGTCTCGCCACTTTGCGTGATGCCAAACACGAGCGTGTTCTTCTCAATGGGTGGGTTTCGATACCTGAGCTCACTGGCGTATTCCACGGTGACCGGAATTCTCGCCAACTCTTCGATCAGGTATTCACCCACCAGGGCTGAGTGCCAACTGGTTCCGCAACCTGTCAGAATGATGCGTTCAACACTGCCCAACTGCTGGGGCGTTAGATTCAGACCTCCGAAGACTGCAGTAGCATCCTGGTCATCCAATCGACCTCGCATCGCGTTGCGAATCGACTCTGGCTGCTCGTAGATCTCCTTGAGCATGTAGTGGTCGAAACCTTCTAAGTTAACTTCGCCACTTTCCGCTTCCAAAGGTTGGATGTCGACACGGATCTTTCCCTGGTCTCGATGAAGAACTGAGAAACCATCGGATGTCAGGACCGCGATTTGGTGATCGGCCAAATACACGATTCGGTCGGTGCGACCCACCAGAGGCGACGCGTCGCTCGAGATAAAGTACTCACCACGACCGACACCGATGACGAGCGGACTTCCGAAGCGAGCGGCAATCATCAGATTCGGCCGGTCCCGAAACGCTATCGCTAATCCGTAGGTGCCGCGTAGTCTTGCCACCGTCGTCTGAACGGCAGTCAGATAGCGCATGTTGGGCTGGTCGGGGACTTCCGGCGTTTGTCGCAGCGTGTCAGCCAGAAGGTGGGCGATGACCTCGCTATCGGTGTCCGAGTCGAACTGATAGCCCTTGCCAATCAACTCGTCCTTGATGGTCTGAAAATTCTCGATCACACCATTGTGGACAAGCACAATCTCGCCATCCCCGCCAAGGTGTGGGTGGGCGTTGGGTTCGGTTGCCGGTCCGTGAGTCGCCCAGCGCGTGTGGCCGATACCGAGGACGCCCGTCGCAGGTGTGTCCCCGATGCGTCCAACCAACGAATCGATCCGACCCACCGATCTGGTGATACTGAACTCTTCACCACCATGAATCGCAACGCCCGAGCTGTCGTAGCCCCGATACTCGAGCCTTCGAAGTCCATCAATTAAGAAGGCACTTGCATCGTCACTTCCGACGTATCCGACAATTCCACACATGATCCGAAGTGTCTCCCACCGACCGACTACTAGAGGAGCGAAACTGTGACATCCACGCACGCTCTACTCAGAGAATTCAAAACCCTACCTCAAGATCGAACATTCGCGCGATCGAACCACAGCGAAAACGCGGATCAGTAAAGATAGGCAGGACGTGTTGGCTGGGGAAGCAAGAATCGTCTGTATTTCATTGATCTAGACGGCGCTCAGGCCGCACGTCGGATTTCCGCCCGTTGCGGCGTGCTAACGCGTGACCAAACCTCGTCCTGCTGCATCAGCACGACCGTGTTTTCATGGCAAATTCGGTTCATCAGAGCGAATGCTGCCTGGTTTTTCGCGTCCTGAGGCCCCTCCTCGATCAAAATCAGATCAACGAATCCGATGGTGTGCGCCACCCGCAGTACGCCACGCTCAGCGGTCCCGGGGAAGAGTTGAGGACGAATTCCGGCTGAACGAAGGGTCTGATGAACCTGTTTCAGGCTGACCGAACCAGTCAACTCAAACTCATCGATGCCTGTGTAGCTTGCCGCATGTCCCGATTTTGACAATGTTTCCAGGATCGCTACCGCTCGCGAGCCATCTCCCACCCCGATCTCCAGCACCGACTCGGCGGGGATCGACTTGACCAGTTTTCTCAGACTGGCGTGCTGACCACCTCCGAACAGGCCAAATCCACCTGATTTCGCCTTGGATCCGCGCTTCGATTTCGGTTGCTCCCCCGTTGAGGGTGAAACTGCCGTGGTCGCGGCAATCTTTGGCGATTCCGTCGGCTGTTCTAGTTTGGATCGACCCCGAAGAGAGTTCCAGAGTTTCAACAGCGGCATCGGAAGCAGCCTCGACGGATGAACGCGGGTAGGGATGTGACGACTCCTCTAGATTTGTCGGCGTCTGTTAGCGAGCGAATCGATCCGTTCCGCAGTGGGTCAGGTTAGGCGAACCGTGACCGAGTCTTCGTTCTAGGGTTGCTATGCCAGATGCGCCCCGTACCGACAGAATTCTCGAACAGCCCGCATGAACCGTCCCCGATTCGCATCGATCGAGCACACTTTCCCTCGGATCGAGGGATGTGAGCGGCGTCTGGCACTCTCAGCAAGCATCGCAGCTGATCTGCTGCTCCAAGCCCTCGGCGATTCGGGTGTCAACTCGGAACCGACCGGCCAGTCACCCGAGCCCACGGAAACCGAATCGGAACCCGACGACTTGCTTTCCCAAGCGGCGGCCGTGAGGGACTCAGCCGGGTTGGATGGAAGTGGCCAGACGGTTGCTGTCATCGACAGTGGCGTCGCTTGGGACCACGTTTCCCTTGGCGGTGGTTACGGTCCAGGCTATCGCGTGGTGGGAGGCTGGGACTTCG
>JBPCVD010000673.1:0-4292 GCA_051010815.1 Rubripirellula sp. | reverse complement strand
GTTGAGTTGATTGAATCGCAATTTGACATGCTGACGCGGTACGAGTCGGTTGACGGAGGTTGGGGCTACTATGACTTTCGCTATCAAGCACAACGGCCCACGTCTGATTCGATCAGCTTTGTCAATGGAACGGTCTTGGTCGCCTTTGCGGAGGCCAAGGCATTGGGGATCGAACCTCCGGAGCGAGTGGTAAAACGCGCGATTTCGGCAGTGCTTCGTCAACAAAAACCTGATTTCAGCTACCTGTATGGCGAGTATCTGAAATACCAACCGATGCGAGGCATCAATCGTCCCGGGGGCAGTTTGGGCAGATCGCAATGTTGCAACTGCGCCCTGAGACTGTGGGGTGACGACGAAATCACCGATGAAGTGCTGAAGAACTGGCTTTACCGTTTGTATGTTCGCAACGGTTGGTTGGACATCGGTCGCAAGCGTCCGATTCCACACGAATCTTGGATGCAGGTCGCCGGTTACTTCTACTACTATGGCCACTACTATGCGGGTCTGTGCCTTGAGATGCTTCCGGTCGAGGAACGTGCTCCCTATCAGGGAATGTTGGCGAAGTTGATGGTGGACCGACAAGAAAAGGATGGCTCATGGTGGGATTATCCACTCTACGACTATCACCAGCCCTACGGGACCGGGTTTGCGTTGATGACGTTGGTTCGGTGCCTGCCCGCCGAATAAGGATCGCGAGTCACATTCGGACGATCGTCGTCGCGATCGCAATTGCCGCCGTCGCGACGTCGTCTCTTCACGCCGAGGAAGGTCGTCCGAACATTCTGTGGGTGACCGTCGACAATCTCGGCTACGGAGATTTGTCGATCTACAACCCTGATTCTTTGATACAGGCTCCGCGGTTGGCTCAACTGGCGCGTGAGGGTGCGACACTGACCGACTTCTATACGGCGTCCCCCACCTGCACTGTCTCTCGCGCCTGCTTGTTGACCGGTCGAATTGCGCAGCGCCACGGTCTGGTCAATCAACTTCCCGGTTTGCAGGGAAACTATGGGGTCGGTCTTGATCCGCGTGAGGTCTTGATCTCGCAGGTGTTGAAGAGATCGGGGTATGCCACCGGTTGCTTTGGGAAATGGAACATCGGATTCGCCGCAGGTTCGCGTCCTACCGAGCGCGGCTTCGACGAGTTCCTGGGGCACGCTTCCGGGAACATGGATTACTATCACCACCTCTACAACGGCAAGCATGATCTGTTTCGAGGAACGGAATCACATCAGGCGGATGGTGAGTATTCGACCGATCTATTCGCTGACGCGGCGATCGAGTTCATGAAGTCGAAGAGTGAATCGGGCACGCCATGGTTCTGCTATCTGCCCTTCAACGCGCCGCATTTTCCAAACGCAAAAAACAAGCGGCCCGGGCAACCCAATCAATGGCAGGCTCCCGACTCCGCCTTTGATGCCTACCCCTTCACGGCCAGCGAAACTGATCCACATTCTCGTTACATGGCAGTCGTGACTGCCGTCGATACAGCGATTGGACGTGTGCTGGATGCAGTTGATGAGTTGGGGCCCGAGAAGACATTCGTCTTTTGGTTTTCCGACAACGGCGCATTCGATCTCAAACGAAAGGGCATCGATGTGGGGTCGAATTATCCGCTACGAAGTGGCGGTGTGACCTGTTGGGAGGGTGGGATTCGCGTTCCGGCAATCGCGCGATGGCCAGGGAAAATTCCCGCTGGGACCACGGTTCGGGCTCCGCTGTGGTCACCCGATTTGATGATCGCGTCGGCAAAGCTTGCCAAAGCGGAACTGCCGGATGTGGCGCTCGATGGCCGAAACCCTTTGCCGTCGCTGATGAACAACGCGGCGAGTCCACACAATTCGCTCTTCTTTCTCTATCGCAATCACGCAGCGTTAAGACAGGGTGATTGGAAAATCGTTCGGACAAAAGCAGACGCGCGATGGCAGCTATTCGATCTCAGCCAAGACGTTCGCGAATCACGAGATCTTCGTCGCGAGCATCCCCAGCAACTGGAACGATTGGCCGACTCGTTTGAGCGGTGGAACGCTTCAATCGAGTCCGAAACAGCATCGCCACCACGACGGTGAATGGTGCTAATTGCCAAAAACTTCTGCGTACAGTTCGTCGTTGAAGCCGACCAAGACTGTCTTGCCTAGCTTCATCGTTGGAGCACGCAGGTTGCCCGTGGGTCCAAGCATCAATGACACTAACGTCTCATCGCCGGGGCGATCTTTCTTGAGGTCGACTCGCGTGATCTTCTTTCCCTTGGCAACCAAGAGTGAAGTCATTCCTTTCAGAAGCGCGAGCGCGTCGGTATCTCCGTAACGCACCTTACGCGCGTCAACTTCTTCTTTCGGTTCGACGTTGCGGGGCGCAAGAAACTCCTGCGCACGGGTGCAAGACGTTCAGCCCTTGCGGTGATAGCTCCAGTCAACTTTCTTCGCCATGACAGTCTCCTCGTGAGCGAGTTTGGATGGGTGGTACAAATTCTAGGCGATTCGTCCCATTCGTCGATGGCTGTCGGATCGCGGCGAATTCTTGCTGCTGCAACGAGTCGGGGCGAAAAACTGAACTTGCGGTAAAAGTCGGGTGAATCTAGATTTGCATAACCAAATTTGAGAAACCGAATTTAGCGGGAGCGAAGGATGGCACGCCCGAAGGCGAAGGAATTGACCGAACGCGAGCTGGTGGTGATGCGAGCTTTCTGGGATCACGGCTCGGGCACGGCCGAGGAGGCGAGGCAGCGATTGGCGGAAGCGGGCACCGATTTGGCCTATGCGACGGTTGCCAATGTGGTCCGGCAGCTTGAGGATCGCGGCTACCTGCGTCAGGAAAACGAACATCGCCCCTTTCTCTATTCGGCGTCCCGTTCCTTCGAGGATGTCTCGTCTCGTTTGGTAGGGCATCTGCTTCAGAAGCTGTTTGACGGCTCACGCGAGCGAATGCTGGTTCAAATGCTGGGACGCAAAAAGTTGACGACTGAGGAACGCGAGTTCCTTCAGGAACTGCTTGATGAACAGGAGGCTTCATCATGAGTTTGCTGACTTTTTTGGTGTGTCTGTTGCAGACCAGTTTCTTGTTGTTGATCGCGGGGATGATGGCCGGTTGGCTACGCCGTCGCGATCCCGCTTCCGCCGCGACCGTTGGCCTGATGGGGCTGGTGGGAAGTGCCTTGTTGGTCGCGTTGACGTTGTTTGGAGTATCGCGTCCCTGGCCCACCAAGATTTCGTTGGCCGACCCAGTTGCGGCAGACATGCATCGTTCCGCAGGCTCCGACAGCCGCGCTACGGCGTCAAACGCCGTGGTGTCGGAAGGTCGGCGCGGACCCGCGCAAGTTGACCGCACCGCCGATGGCGCGGCTTTGCAGCGTGATGATGGTTCGCCCGATCGGGGCGTTTCGTTTCTCGGCATGGTGGCGCGGCTTGAAGCTGCGGCAGGTCCGGGCGGGCGTATTGACTCGACAGATGGAGGTGCATCGTTGGCGTGGCTTGGTCGCATGACGCATTGTGTCTTCCTGTGCACGCTGGGCTTGATGTTGCTTCCTGTGCTGGTGGGCATCATCGCGACGATTCATCTTCATCAGACGGCACGATTCATCGAACGTGACGACTCTGTGATCCCGCGATTCACTTTCCTGTTCGGCAGTGAAGAGAAAAGATTTCGCGTGTCGGATTGGATCAAATCTCCTTGCGTGACTTGCTACGGTGGGAAAACGATCTATCTACCAAGCGACTGGGCTCTTTGGCCCCTTGAGCAGCTTGCGATGGCCGTCGCCCATGAACGGTCCCACCTGCGTCGTTGTGATCCATGGTTTCGGTTGTTGGGTCGGCTTTGCGCCATCGTCCATACCGTTCATCCCGTGGCCTGGTGGGTCTATCGCGGTTTGACGCTTTCGCAAGAGATGGCTGCGGATCGAAATGCCGCAGAGGGACAGAGCGTTCAATACACAAAGAGCCTAGGTAGGCTCGCACTACGGCTTGATGCACAGCAGTATCAGTCGAGTGAATCACGTTTTTGCCGAGATGGATTTCGGCAACTTCTGGGCCCGGGAATCGTCTCGGTCTCTTCCAATCACTTGATCAGGAGGATCGAGATGTTAACGATGAAGCCCCGCATTTCAGGGAAAACACGGCTTACGGTTACCGGCGTGCTCGCCACACTTGTCGTCACCATTTTCACCGCAGGTTGGACGGTCCAGGCGGATCAGCCACCGACATCCAAGGAAGTCGAAGACGCAACCGAGGTTCCTGCCTCGAAGGACCAGGGCCAGGATTCTGGTATCGCGGACGTTCAGTCGGCCGATCTTGCGT
>JBPCVD010000672.1:0-10045 GCA_051010815.1 Rubripirellula sp. | reverse complement strand
CCGTCACGGACCACACACCATTCGAGTCCCACCGCAACAACTGGCCCGTGAACGACATCCCCAGCACAACGAACAATAAAACCACCCCGCTCATCCAGTTCATCTCGCGCGGGTATTTGTAGGCCGCGTGCAAAAACACCTGCGTCATATGGATGATCGCCCACACGACCATCGCGGTCGCGCCGTAGTAATGCATCCCGCGAAGCAGATTGCCCAACGGTGCCTCGTGCGTGATGTAAAGCAGGCTCTCATAAGCCGCCTCGCCACCCGGCACGTAGGTTGTCGCCAATGCAATTCCCGAAACGACCTGCACCATGAAAGCGCACAACGTGGCGCTGCCAAAGACGTACCACCAGCGTGCATCGCTGGGCACGACATGACGCAGCATCGGCAGCACGACATCCGAGAATCCCGAGCGATCATCCAACCAGGAAAGAATCCGATTCACAACGCTCATACCACATCATTCGTCGTGAGCGGAATCGGCGCCGTTTCGATTTCAACTTCGCCGTCCACAACCCACACGGCGTACCGGGCGAGCGCCTCGGGAGGTGGGCCGGCGGCGACTTCACCATCCTCGTAATACACGCCGCCGTGGCAGGGACACATGAACAAACTCGCTTCCTTGACCCAACGAACGGGGCAACCGAGATGGCGACAGTTCACCGAAAATGCGATGAACTCCTCGTCACTGGTCCGCCGAACCCACGCTCCTGTGCGGGCCGTGTCGCCCGACCACGACGTCGAAACGGCATCACGAAATTGAACTAACTTGGTTTCCC
This sequence comes from Rubripirellula sp., assembly GCA_051010815.1. Taxonomy (GTDB): domain Bacteria; phylum Planctomycetota; class Planctomycetia; order Pirellulales; family Pirellulaceae; genus Rubripirellula. The sequence goes on along the minus strand of JBPCVD010000672.1, from coordinate 9,263 downwards.
CAACCTTGAATTGCTCCAAGCTTCCTATGCCGCGCCATTTTTGTGGCGGGCGTCCGACGACGGGGGCCAGCACGTACCCGATTCCCGGCAGCGCGATGGCCGCACCGATCAACGCTGACAACGAAACACTCAGTCGCGTCAAAAAAGATCGGCGACTCGGATCGTTCGCTTCGTCGTACTCTTGTTGCTCGCACACAGTAATCGCCGGGGCCTTAAATGTGTTTGAATTCGCGTTCGCTAGTGAACGCACTATTGAAGTCGGAATTGAAGTTCCGATTTTGCGGATGCGGAACTTCAGAAACTCGCTTCGAAAACAGGAACAGATTCATATTCGGTGGACTTCCGAAATCCAAGCCTTGATCGCCCACGCCATCAACACTGCCCCGGCAAGCGACATCAACCAGTTGGTCAGAATGCCCCATAACAGCATCATGATACCCATCGCCAAAGCCGCTGGGACGTAAGTCGGCTGTGGAATCTCGTCTGCCGAGACATCCGAATCGGCAACATCGTCCGGTGACGTTACAGCTGCCGCCACCTTGGGGTCGGAATCCGAACCAGAGCTCACTGGGACACCTCCACTAGATCCGACCCCGTCGAATCTGCTTGCGGGAATGACATATTGGACGTATCCGAATACCACCGGCACAACACACCGATGATGGCGCAAACGTAAAGCGAGCAAGGCGGCACCCACATTAGCAAACCACCTACTTGCTGATCGACACTCGGCGTAAATCCTGCGTCGAACAGCTTGGTCACCAGCATCAAACGCTCCGCCGGATCAGCAAATGCGGGGCAAACCGAAACCGTGGTGAAGGTGATATAGATTCCCAACAAGGTGCATCCTAGGCAGGCCGAGAACAGATAGACCACTGCCGTTGGCGGTTCGAGGCGTTGACGTTCAATCGGACCGTAGATCGCCCACCAGAAAGCCGTGCCCGCAACCAAGAAACTAACGCTGCGAACAAGCCCCAACGCTTCATGCTGTGTCGCAGCATTGCAAAGCGAGGGCACATGCCAAAACCACATTGCCCCCAAACCGAGGCACCACCCCAGCACAGGCTCTTTGAGCAAACGTCGCAACGCCGCACCAAGTTTCGGAAGCTGCAGCAACCGCTCAGCCGTCGACTGCGGAAGGCTCTGCACAAGACAAAGCGGAACGACCAGCAACAACAGCAAATGCTGAATCATGTGCGCACTGAACAGGTAGCCGTTGGCGAGCACCCCCACGGGAGACACAAATGCGAAAACCAATACGCCCAATCCGGTGACAAGCCAAGCAGCCCGCCGAGTTGGCTTCCAACCAACCCCGTACCCATAGGCCAACAGAACCAGAATCGCCACCAGCCAGATCGGGGACGCCAAGTTCCACATCGCCGGGTCTCGAATCATGTCACTCATTGCAAAAACCTGAGGTAGATGATGCAAAACACTGCGATCCAGACGACGTCAACGAAGTGCCAATAGATGCCGACCGCTTTGAAGACATTGCCCTGGAGTACGTTGCGGTCATTCTTGAACGCCAAGACGAGCAACACCGATAACGCAATCAACCCCGCGATCACATGCAGTCCATGAAAGCCGGTCACCGTGAAGAAGGTTGCCGTGAACAAATTGTCATCGATCGTGATCGCATTGGAAATCAGACCGTAGTACTCGATCGCCTGCCCGCAGATAAAAATCACGCCCAGGGCGATCGTCACGGCCAGCCAACGCTGAAATCTCGACTGATCCCCCGTTCGCAAAAACGTTTCCGCTTTCCAAAAGGTAAAGCTGCTAGCGAGCAGGGCGATCGTGAACAATCCAGTTCGCCAGACGTTGAGAACCGAAGCGGAGGAAACTCCCTCGCCCTCTTCTGTGTTGAACACGACGTAGGAAACCAGTAGCAGTAGAAAAAAGACAGCCTCCGAGGCAACGAAGGCCCATGCACAGCTGATCGCCTTGTCGGGTCGTTTACCGCCATCCGCAGGTGTCTCAGCAGATTTCCAATCGGCAAGTTCCGGGTGATTGATGTCCCACAGCGGACGTCGACTCTCAACCTTCGGAATCGTCTCGAAGTTTTCTGCGGGTGGTGGTGATGTAGTTGCCCATTCCAATGTAAACGCGTCCCACGGATTGTCCCCGGCCGGTTCGCCTCGCCGAAGGCTGATCCAAATATTCCACAGCAGCACAAGCGTCCCCGCAGCCATTGCGACCGCCCCGGCGCCAGCCGCAATGTTTAACGCGGTCCAACCAGGGTTCTCTGCGTACGTATAAACGCGTCGCGGCATGCCCATGACTCCCAGCACGTGCTGAGAAATGAAGGTCGCGTTCAGCCCTGCGACCCACAACCACAGCTGCCACTTGCCCAAACGCTCACTGAGCATCCTGCCGGTCATTTTCGGGAACCAGTAGTAGGTCGCAGAGAATAAACCGAAAACAGTGCCGCCTATCAACACGTAGTGAAAATGGCCTACGACGAAATAGGTGTCCGTCAACTGCCAATCGATCGGTACCGCTGCGAACATCACACCGGTCAATCCACCGATCACGAACTCCAACAGGAACGCCACGGCGAACATCATCGAGGTGGTCAGACGAATGGATCCTCCCCACATCGTCGCCGTCCAATTAAAAATCTTCAGACCGGTGGGGAGCGCGATCAGCAATGTGCCTACCGCAAAGAACATGTCCGCCCCCATCCCCAAGCCAACAGCGAACATGTGGTGCGCCCATACGCCGTAGCTAAGCAGCACGATCACGGCGCTGGAGCCGGCGACAAAGGCGTAACCGTAGATGGGTTTGCGAGAGAAGACCGGGATCACTTCGGAGATCATGCCAAACGCCGGCAGAATCAGGATGTAGACCTCCGGGTGACCAAACACCCAAAAGTAGTGCTGCCAGAGGACGGCGGATCCACCTCGGGCCGGCTCAAAAAAGGCTGCCCCAAGCCATCGGTCAATCATCAGCATCGCAAGAGCCGCGTTCAACGCTGGCAACGCCAAGATCGTCAGGATCGCTGTCATGAAGCTCATCCAGACGAACAGCGGCACGCGCTGCAGACTCATACCGGGCGCACGACAATGCAGCACCGTGACAAAAATGTTGATCGCTGCCGCCACTGATCCGACGCCCAAACAAATCAGCCCCACAATCCAGTAGTCCTGGGCGGGCATCAAGTTGTAGGGTTTTGTCGAAAGCGGAGCGTAACTGAACCAGCCTGCATCCGGGGCCTGACCCGTGAGGAAACTGAAGTAGAGCAACACTCCGCCACACGGCAACAACCAGTAGCTCATTGCGTTGAGACGCGGAAAGGCGACATCTCGGGCGCCGATCATCAGCGGCACAAAATAGTTCGCGAACCCGACCAGCACGGGCATTCCCACCAGGAAGACCATGGTCGTCCCATGCATCGTGAACATCTGATTGAACACGTCGGGGGACAAGAAATCGTTGTTGGGCAACAACAACTGAATCCGCATCAGCAGGGCTTCAAGCCCGCCGATTGCCAAGAACACGACGGCCGTGCAGATATAAAGGATGCCGATCCGCTTGTGATCGACCGTACTGACCCAAGACAACAAGCGACCGACCGAAGGGTCCTCTGCATTGGTGGTTGAAGCAGTCTCGGAAATGGGGGCACTCACTTTAGCGTCTCCAAGTACGCGACCAATTGGTCAAGCTGCTTCTCGGTGAGTTTGAAGTTGGGCATCTTGCAACCCGGTTTCAGGGCAGCCGGATCCTTCAACCATGTCCTCAAATGATCCGGCGTGTTGCTGATGACCCCAGCCCCTAATTCTCCGCGACTGGCAAGGTGAGTCAGATCCGGGGCAATGGTTTGATCGGCCGTCGTGCCCGCGATCGCATGGCATTGCGAACACGTGAGCGACAGAAACGACTGCTTACCTGCAACGGCAAGGTCACCAGTCGGAGGTGGCGGAGTGGTTTTCTCGCGTTCCACCCAGGCCTCGTACTCTTCGGGAGAATGGGCATGAACAAGGAAATTCATCCACGCATGCTGGGTACCACAAAACTCAGCGCAGCGACCCTGATAAACACCGGGCTCATTCGCTTGAAGCCAAATGTAGTTGTCACGTCCGGGGATGGCATCCATCTTCCTTGCGAGCCGCGCCACCCAAAATGAGTGAATGACATCCGCGGAGTTCAGTTTGACCCGCAAACGCTTCCCGGTTGGGATATGGATTTCGTTTGCCGAAACGATATCCGTTCCAGCGTATTCAATCTCCCACCACCACTGGTGTCCTGTCACGATCAAGTCAGCCTCTTGCTGCCCCGGAGGATGCGCCTGGGGCACCGCGTTGTAGGTTAGGACAACCTTCGCGCTAATCGCGGCAATCCAAAGCACGACGATGACCGGTCCTACAATCCAAGCAAACTCTTTTCGGTGACTGCCAAAGTCTTGGTTCGGGAGCGTTTCGCGCGAACGAAATTTCCAAATCGCAAGACAGATCAGCCCCGCCACGATCGCAAAGATGGCACCGCTAATCCACAACACCTGCACGAACAGGTCGCGAATCGCCTCCGCTTGCGGAGATGCCGGATCGAATACCGGGAAGTTTGACATAGGCGAATCAGGAACCCGCTTCGCGTCCAACGCACTGCCACGCCGCACGCGGCAAGAAGGTCGATATTCTAAGAGCAAATGCACGCTGTGCTAACCCAGCGTTCGCAATGCTGCTTGAAAAACAGCGACTGCTTGCGACGAGCACACATTTGCCGACGACCGACAAGCCCTCGTGCCGAATCATGCGACAGGGAGAGCGTTAAAAATTCGTGAACAATTCGCCCGCCGTCACAACGGGACAGGTATCGATCGAAGCGTTTAACTTCGCCATCAAAGGCTCATGGATCGTGGTCAACTGCGACGCTTCCTATTCGTCAAATATCACGATCCCCGCTCGTTTTCCATCCTGCATGTAGAAGTAAGCGTCCTCCGCTTGAACTCGCTCGATGAGTTCACGGATCGCTTCGCTCATCGAACCATCCGCTTCAGCCTCATTCCCCTTCTCGACCGGAATTGCGAATCGCAACATCAAACGCATGGATATCCCCCAGCTGAAAAGCCGGAACGAGACAAAAGCGTATCGCGAATCAAACTGCTGAATGTCGCGTTACCGCCAATTTCCTTGACAAGTCGAATCGAAACTTCACCCCCAAGCTGAAGATAAGGGCGTGCGGTGGCTCCTCTGTAAAACGCTAACTCCTGACTCGCGTCAGAAAAGCACTCAAGGCAAAAACAGCGACGAAAGACCGCAATTCGCAGTTGGCAATGCCTTGCAACGAAAGCGGCGAAGAATGCGATGCGGCGCGGACGCTCTCACGCGAGCCGAAGACTCACAGACGCCCGCTCGTCACCGAAGACTCTCCGACGCTCGCCTCCGCTCTTCACAGACATCCAATCGACATGGAACATCAAGAGAACTAAGGCATCGAGAGAACTAGGGCATCGAGAGAACTAGGGCATCGAGAGACACGGCGCATCGAGAGACACGGCGCATCGACAATGACCGTTTGCCGCACCGCGAAAAACCCGACGTCATCTCGGTATCGGCACGCACAACTCCCTACGTCACATCCCTACATCACGGAGAAGTAGGTATCGCATGCGAAGTCGAGGTATTCGTTCTTCAATTCCACCGCGATGTCGTTGTAGAGGCAATAGTTCTTCACCTGCAGCAACAAGTCACGGGGCTGGCACATTCGCATTGGCCGATCGACCGGCCTGTAGTGCGTTTCGATCAGGTAATCGATTGCGTCTTGCTTGTAGGGCACCTTCGTGATCTTGCACATGATTTCGAACAGTTTTCTGAAATCAGCTTCTGGTGGATTCTCCGCTTCGATCTTGTACGGAATACGACGCAAGAACGCGTCATCAACCAAGTCCTTCGGCTCCAAGTTCGTGCTGAATACGACGAGCTGGTCAAAGGGAACTTGTATCTTCTTGCCACTTGCCATGTTCAAGAAGTCGTAACGTTTTTCCAACGGAACGATCCAACGATTCAGCAACTCATCGACGCGCATCTTCTGGCGACCGAAGTCATCAATCACCAGCGTTCCACAGTTGCTTTTCAGCTGCAAAGGCGATTCACTAATGTTGCTCTCGGAGTTGCACTGAACCTCAAGCATGTCCATCGTCAATTCACCACCTGCGATGATCGTGGGCCGCTCGATGCGAACCCACCGCTTGTCGAAGCCGGCGATATCAAGCAAGCCAGAACCCGACTCAGGCATAGCGAGCATGTGACACATCGGATCGAACACCCGCAACACGTCACCATCGACGTCAACGGCGCGAGGTATCCAAACATACTTACCAAACGCTCCAGTCACTCGCTCTGCGATCGAAGTCTTGCCGTTGCCTGGAAAACCGAACAGAAACATGCCTCTTCCGCTAGCGACCGCTGGCCCCAACTTGTCAAGCATACTGGGATTGATCAGCAGGTCATTGAACGCCGCCATCAAATCCTTTTTCTTGGGATGCTGCCCCTCGATCGTCTGATGCTTCACGCTGGAAATGTACTCCGATAGCGGAACGGGGCACGCTCCGTAATAAGTGCTATCAGAAAGATGGTTGCGGGCGATATTGCGCCCGGTCTCGGTCAAGATATAAACGTAGTCATTGGTCGCCGTCGCGTTCTTGTAAGCAACGTTCTGCTCCATCTTCAATCGAGTCATCAGTGGCTCGATCATCCGGAACGGCAACTTCACCTGCCCCGCGATCTTTCGCCCTTCGGCTTCGCCAATGTTCAGCAGGTAGCGATAGACGATGGCTTCCAAAATCGTCTCGTTGACGCCAGCCGATTGAATATCGCTTGGCTCGTCGGGACGCCATGGCTCGTCGCGACTCGGGGCAAAACTGATGCCTTGTAATTTCGATGACGGCTTGGTTGCTGGCCGCGTTTGTCTCGTCTGAGGAGGCATCGGCTTGTTGGGCAGAGAAGCGGGTCCGGCGACCGCTCCTGTACCTCCAGCGACCGGAGGCCCGGCGGGTGCCTGCCCCACTGGCGGTGCCCCCGGAACGGCCGGCGCTGCTGAAGCTGGACCGGCCCCCGGTGCTGCCGCGGGCCTTTGCTGAGGACGCGTCATGGGAGTCGCTCCTGCCGCGGGGCGGGGCTGCTGCTTCGGCCGCGCGTCTTCGTTGCTGAGGGACTGAATTCGCGAGATCAGTGAATCGAGCTTGCTGTCGACGTCATCACCATTGTTCGTGGTGGAAGGCTCGTTCATCGGTGCCTCAAAACAGAAAAGGGAAATAGATTGAAGATGGGTCTACCCGTCGAAACGCGTATCCGGTCATCGTCAATATCGACGCTTTCGATACGACTTCCTCAGCAAATCGGCGAGTCACTAGGCCATCGACATGCCACCAGTGCGACGCAAAGGTTCCGCAGTCGTTAAAGCTTGCCACAACGGCATCTGCGATGCGTTGCCCATCAAGTGGCTGGCAGTCAATTGAGGCATCCGGTTCCGGAGGGCACGCGAACCTATTGGTCGAGGCGTTGCCCGCCACAACTCAGTCGTCGCGCGTGCAAATCGAGGCTTTGCCTGTGCATATCGAGACCCTGACGAAGGCCAGTGGCGGAAGATCCTGCGAATAGAGCGTTCGCCCCGCCTGGCGAGTCCCTGCTTCACAAACCTCACAATCGCCACATTCGTGGACTTCGACACTGCTTTGCGAAGCGTCCTGAGCGGGGACACAGTTGCGAGTCTCCGCAGCGAGGTACTCCTTGAATGCCCCATATCCCCTGACCGCCCGACGAATCATGTCAAACGCCACCGCCAACAGCGCGAATCGCCTTAGCAGGCGAGTGGAACAAGCCCGTTGGGAATTCACGCTTCCTGACGGAGCTCGGCGGTTGATCGCAGCGGGTGACTTTGAGGGGCGGGCCAACGAAACGCTCGTGAGGTGGCTCGACAGCTCGCCGGCGGCGGCCGACCGCCTGGTTCGTTGGTGCAACACGCCTCTGTTCAACATGGGCCGCCCCTTCGAATCTCTGTTTGAGGCGGCCCGGATCATGGATCCCCTGGAATTAGCCAGACTTGCGGTGGTCGCATTCGTTCGCGAACTCTTCTTGCCAGACCTTCATATCGATCTCTATCGACGAGAAATGCTTTGGAGCCACAGTTCGGCAGTGGGGGCGGTGGCCTCCATGATTTCCCGGTGCAGTGGGCGAGGAGATCCGGGGGTCGCTTTTGTCGCTGGGGCTATGCACGACATCGGAATTTGTGCCAGCGAGCATCTCGATCCTGTCGGCTTTGAACGCGTCTTGTCTCAAGTCGATGAGTTGTCGCCGCTGCACGAAGTGGAGCGTGAAATGCGGGGCTGGGACCATGCCGAATTGGGTGCCGAGATCTTGCATCAGTGGGGCATGCCAGAGGAAATTTCCATGGTCGCTCGCCACCACCACCAGGCAGAGCAGCAAATGGACGGCCCACACGCGGATTTGATTGGTTGCGTTGCGGTGGCCAATTATCTCTGCAGTCGCTCCGGCTGGTCCTCGCTCGACTGCCACAACGTCGCCCCTCCCAGCAATGTCGTTTTCTCTCATCTGGGGATCGACGCCAATCTGCTGACGGTGCTTGGGCAACAGCTCTATTCCTCACTCAATCATGCCGGTTCGCTGCGATAGAAACAGTTCGGCTCGCTGATTGCTGAAAGCAATTCGCTTGCCGGAACACAGTCCCCGCAGAAAATAATCGGTACTTTCACAGCGACCTGTGCGCGGAGTGACCGCTCAGACGCTGAATTCCGATAAGGTTTTACCGATCGTTCCATTCGACGTCGGCGTTCCGCAGCAACAAGAAAAACGCGTAAACAACGCTACTGTGCGCGAACCCAACGAGCCGAAGACGACTCCTAATAGAGAGTCGATAAGAAATTTAGGTAGAAAAGCTCCAATGGCTATTGCCACTGAAGTGAAGGGCCTATATCTTTCCGCCTCGCTCGTGTGGCAGCCACGCTCTTCGGAGCAGTTTGGCGACCACACGTCCGGTTCTGGCCCGAAAGTTTTCCAACTTTTCAAGCTTTGACTGGTTGACGAAAAAACAACTGTCCCGGATATTACGGGACCAGCCACGGGCCATCTCGACCGCCTTCTCTTCATGAGAATTTGGCGGAACCATCGAGCCCTGTGGCTAACCGATCTTTGACAATTTGGTGATGAAACTTCTGTTGAGTTCAGCAGTGCGAGGTTGCTGTTTGGTTGTATTGAATGAGTCACTTGTGGCTCGTCATGCAGCACAAAACTAAATGGCGAATCGCT
>JBPCVD010000671.1:0-10501 GCA_051010815.1 Rubripirellula sp. | reverse complement strand
TTGTTTCCGATCGACTCTCAACGTGCGAGTCGATCACCGACGACGCAGCAAGCAATCGGTAGGCTGATCCAGCTCTTTCGGATCACGCAACTCCTTAGCCAGCCACGCTCGGTTCTAACCGCGATGTTCATGAAACATCGGGTTTGTCCCAATCCGCGTGCTCTCCCAAAGGAGTCCCACAATGACCTCGCGCCTTCATGTTGCGCCCAATCTGGCGTTACGCATCACGAATCCCTCCGCGATTCGGTCTCAACGTCAGCGAAATCGCGCCCGTCTACGCGATCAACGAGCATTCACGCTCGTCGAACTGCTGGTCGTCATCGCCATCATTGGCATCTTAGTGGGCCTTCTGTTGCCCGCAGTTCAGGCTGCTCGCGGTGCCGCTCGGCGAATGAGTTGCAGCAACAACCTAAAGCAGATCGGCTTGGCATTGCATAACTACCACGCGACCTTTCGTGAGTTTCCCGAAGGATCCCGACTCAGCAATTTCATTGGCCCGCTAACGGCAATTCTTCCTCATTTGGAGGAGGCCAACACGTACGAACAATTCGATTTCAGCAAACGCTACTCGGACCCGTACAATCAGGAGGTCGCGTCGCAGACCATCAAGCCCTACTTGTGCCCCTCGATGCCGCTACCCCGACAAGTTCCTGATACATCGATGGGCGAAACCGGGGGTCCGTCGAGTTATCTCGGATGTGAGGGGACGGCAGCGTACATGGTCAAAGCGGACGGCATGTTCGGGCTCAATTGGACGCAGTATGGATTCCGTAATCCGGCGACAAAGTTTCGCGATCTCGTCGATGGGACCAGCATGACCATCGCCTATGGCGAGACGACCTACGACATGAAAGACTATTTGTGGTCACCGACTTCGCCCCCCGGGGACATCAAGTGGGGCACCGCGCGGTGGGTTCTTGGTTACCCAAAGGTTTCGCTGGGAACGACGCTCAAGGAATTGGACGTGCACAATGCTGCAAACAATGGTGGTTTTCAAAGCATGCACCCCGGTGGCGTTCACTTTCTATTCGCAGATGGTAGCGTTCGTTACTCGACCCGTTTCCTGGACCGTGAGATCCTCAACGCCTTGGCGACGCGGAATGGCATGGAAGTCATGGAGCAGGCACCATGAATCGAAACGTCCAATACTTCACGCTCAGCATTGCGGCTTTCGCCTTGCTGCTATCAGGGTGCGATTCGGATCCCCCAGAAGCCAGATTGGCCGTTCGCGGTCAGGTCACGCTCGACGGAAAACCGCTCAACCAAGTCAGTGTTCGGTTCGTACCCAAGGGCGAAGAGCGAGGTTCCGCGGCAAGGGTGGAGAACGGAAAATTCACGATGAACCAGTCGAATGGGCCGACGGCCGGAGACTTCATCATCGTGATCAGCCCTCTGGAACTGGAATTCGATCAGGCAATGAGCGCGATCACTGCTGGTCAACATGATCCGCTAGGTACTTCCCGGATCCCAACTCGCTATCAGCGACCGGGATATTTGACAGCTTGCGTTCGGCCCGATTCGCTGAACGATTTTCGTTTCAACTTAAAGAGTCGATAAGACGCCCTCTCCATTCGGAAACAAAACAAATGAATCCGCACCATTTCACCCGCTCCATCGCCATCGGCAGTCTGCTACTGCTTGGTTTGGCGGCGAAGGCAAATGCACACTTCCCGTGGTTGGCGATGGATGACAACGGTCATCCAATCATGTTCTTCGGAGAAGGACTCGATGACCGCACTTACCATCTCCCTGAATCGATCAAGGAGATGCAGCTTCGGCATGTTACGAAGAATGACTCGGCGAACCTCGAAATGGAGTCGGTCGACGGCGACTCGTTCGTCGGTTTGCGATCCAAGTCAATATGCGAACCGCATGGAACGCTGATCGGGCAGGGCACCTACGGCGTTTACCATGGGTCGAAACTCGTGTACTACGCGCAACACTTTTTGGACGCCGACCCCAACGATTGGCAAATCGAATCCGTGGACGATATCGACTTGCAAGCCGCGATCGAAACTTCGACACAGGGAATCGACGTTCTCGCCCGATGGCAAGGGAAACCTCTTGCAGGTGCAGAGGTAAAACTCTACTGCGATGAGGGACATGAAGAAGCCTCGGGCACGACCGACGAGCAGGGCAGCGTACACTTCACCCAACAGGAACTCGAATCCGGACTGAACGCCCTCGTCATTGGTCTCAATCTGAAGAATCGCTCGGGATCACTAGACGATCAGCCTTACCAATCCGAATCGCACTACCTGACCGTCACATTTCCGTGGCACTCACATTCTGATGCAACGATCAAAAAGGCAGACACCGATGCAGTGTCCGACTCGATCGAAAGCGTGCAAGTGAATACCACAGACTTACCCGACCTGCCTACGGAACTGACCAGTTTTGGCGGCGCCGTTGCTGAAGGGAAACTGTTCATCTACGGCGGTCACACGGGAACAGCGCACTCCTACTCGACATCAGAGCAGTCGAATCAGTTTTGGGCGTTGGATCTCAGCAAACCGCTTGAGTGGCAAGAACTCGCGTCCGGGCCCCGCCTTCAGGGACTTGTCATGGTGCCGCACCATGACTCGGTAATCCGAATCGGCGGCTTCACGGCACAAAACGCGGAAGGCGAGACACACGACCTTCATTCGCAAGCAGGCGTCAGCCGATTCGATCGCGCGAACAATCGCTGGAATGACCTGGATCCACTTCCAGAGCCTCGATCATCGTTAGGAGCCACAATCATCGGCGACGACATTTACGTCGTTGGTGGTTGGGCATTGGAAGGCGAAGAGACCGATTGGCATGGCACCGCATGGAAACTAGATGCCGCCAATCCATCCGCGACTTGGCAGCCACTTGCGAAACCTCCGTTTCGCCGACGCGCGCTGTTCGTCACCAACCATCAAGGACTTGTCTATGTGGTCGGCGGCATGGGACAAGAAGGCCCCACAACTCGAACGGACATCTATGACCCCAAGACCAACACTTGGTCTCAAGGCCCAGACCTGGCAGGTGACCCGATGACCGGATTTGGGTGTGCGGCCCAATCGCTTGCCGGACATCTTTATGTCAGCACGATTCGCGGTGACATCCAACGTCTCAGTGACGACGGTTCGTCGTGGGAAGTCGTCGGCAACTACGATCCAGCACGGTTCTTTCACGTGATGGTACCGTGGACCGATGGTTCGATGCTGTTGGTGGGCGGCGCCAACATGTCGGTTGGCAAGTTCACGGAACTTGATTCCGTTGACATCGATCCAACTCAGTAGGCGATGGGCTTCTCGCTTGTCTGATTCGACAATGTCTGATTGGCCAGTGCTTGTTGGCTGACCAGAACCGCGGTAGATGGTTTCGGTCGCGTGATACATGGATGGAATCACGCGGCGGTTGATGTCCTCGCTGACCACATCAAGGTGCTCGGACATGGTCGATCAATCGAGATTTGCTTCCATCTCAAGAAGCCTTGCGACGATCGCCAGACGCTCTATCGCTTTCCGATAATTGGGAATTTCGGCGACGTTCAATTCTCGACTCAACAAGTCAAAGTACAGCAATTGGCTCGTCTCCAATTCGACCTCATCCAACCACTGTAAATCGTTGCTCGCTGGGACGTCTTCGCTGAGCTGGAGTTCGCTGACAAATAGCTTGCAAGAGGTTGGATCGCCCTCGACTTCCTGCACGCCGTTGAGCCGTAAGACGCCAACCCGAGTCTCGTCGGCCTGGCAAAAGACTGCCATCAGCCTCTGCCCCAATCGTCGTTGCCAAACATCGGCGATCGCGGTGGGCTCGCTGTCGGCCTGCTCGACCGCCGGTGGTGGGGCAAGAGCACGCGTCTTCGACTGCCGCTCCGACGGTGGATTGGGGCTCATCTTCGGCTGCCTCTCTGGCGCCGGCGGGCGGCCTGCCTGCTCATGGGGTGCACGCAAAACTCGCTTTTTGATGAACTGACCAAACATTCCGCCTGTCCTTCCGCGCGTCTCGATCGCGCTACGTGACTCAGGTGCTGAGAATTCGCCCTCTGAGTCTGTCCGCGTCGCTAACGAAGACTCTCCGCAGTAGAAAACGGCGAGTTGTGGAAGGACGCAGTTTTCGTCGACCGAAAAGGTGGTACGACCAGACGTTTCAGTTCGCAAGAACGGATGCAATCACCGTTGCCGCCGTCTCAATGCGGTAAATACGGCGCCCCAAATCGATCGGCGTGTATCCAAGGTCGACCGCCAACTGAAATTCTTCGTCCGTCCACCCACCTTCGGGCCCAACGACTGCCACCACGGAACCGGCCGAATCCTGACGCGTCGCAATCGCACTTCCGCTCGAATGAGCGATCCAACGATGATCAGACCGAGCGGTCTCGAAGAAACTACTGGCGGAAACAGGGGCATGGAGTGTCAGGAGTTGGTTACGTCCACTTTGCTTGCAAGCCTCGATGACACCACGACTGAGCTTCTGAAGCAACGAATCGCTGGGGGGGCGTTGAGTTCGCGCAGCGACGAGCGGCGTCACCGACTTAACTCCGATTTCCGTCAGACGCTCAATCAACTCACGAGCCCGATCGGGCTTGGGCAGTGCGATCCCGAGATGAATCTCTGTCGAAGGCTCGCGATCGACCCGCCGCTGCGGCTCGGCTTCACACTGACATTCGTTCCTTCCCACAGCCACGAATGTCGCTTCGGCCTCGTTTCCACCACCATCAAACAGCGTCAGTGTGTCGCCAACCTGAACTCGCATCACACGCGTGGCATGTTGGGCTTCCGCGGTCGATAGCGCGACAAGACCGCCATTCTCGGGAAGATTGGAAACGAAATAGCGTCGTGTCATGAGCGAACGTGGCGAGAATGGGCGGAAGAGAGACTCCGATCCAATCGTAGGGATCCTCAAGAAGATCGTACATGGTGACCGATCTTAAAGAGAGTGGCGTGCAAAAAAGCGAGGTCCGCGTGCGTTGTTTCGTAAACTCCTCGCTGGGCAAGGCTGGAAACTCGTATTCCGCGGCCGTGGCGTCGTGATCGAGTCTGATTCCGGCGTTTGCTTCTCTAACCTGTTCCATGGCCATACTCATCGATGGGCTATCTCGAATACTGGTCGTTGTCCCGTTCGCCATTTCAATCGGGCGACCCTGACACCTTCTTCTCCGGAGAAAGTCATCGCGAGGCGATGGCGGGACTCGCCTACTTTGCGTCGAGCAATTGGAAGCTTGCGTTGCTAACGGGACCTCGCCGCTGCGGCACGACCGAATTACTCAAGCATGTCGTGCAGATGCAGGGACTCGGTGGTGCAGCCATCGACGCGATTCTGACATCGGGCGGCCCGAGTGGTCCCGAGTCGCTATTCGCTACCTTGCGAAGAGCGATGGGATTTCGAAATGAAAGCGGCGAGCCTAAAAGGGATGTTGAAACGGCGATTCGTGAAAGTGACCGCCATGGCCTTCGTACCGTATGGATGATCGATCCCTGTGATATAAATCTTGTTGCTATCGCCTCGGACATGGCACAGAGGCACCGAAACCTTTCGGTTGTCATGACTGGCCACTCAAATGAACGAACGACGCTGAGTCTAGCCGCAGGGATGTGCTGCATGCGAATCGACATGCAACCGCTATCACTCTCCGAAGTGAATGACTTTCTCCGGCATGGAATGAAAGGATCCGGCGGAACGTCGCTCGAGTTTAGCGAGAACGCGACGGTGCGACTTCATGAGTTGACCGATGGCATTGTCGGCGATCTCGCGCTGGCGGCAGAGTCGTCACTGATGTTGGCAGCGAACCATTCTCTTCAACAGGTCACGCCAGACGTCGTCGAAGCAACGATGGAGATCGCACATCTTTGGCGTGGCGACGATTCATCTCGGAGCAATTCGGGAGAAGAGGTTCCTCGAAGAAGACGTTCAGCTTGAGGCCCAGTCGGTCAGCTGACAGTCTTCGAGTGATTGCCACACACTCGGCAATCGGGCCGACGCTGAACGTTCATCGTCTGAAAGCTCATCCGCCGAAGGTCCATTCGCACTAGTCGACCTGCCAGCGGGTCCCCCATCCCGGTCAAAACTTTGACGGCCTCGACGGCACCCATGCAGGCGACCGTGCCAGAGACCGCCCCCAACACTGGGAACTGTCGCTTCCAGGTGGGCGGATCCTCCGGAAAGATGCATTGCAAACAGGGAGATTTACCCGGTAAGACGGTCGTGATGTGCGCCTCCATTTCATACATCGCACACTCGACAAGAGGCTTGTCTTGGAGGACTGCTTGCCGATTCATCGCGAACCGTTCTGGAAAGAGCGGCGCGCAATCAACGATCAAGTCGCATTGCTCGACCAACTTGCTTGCGTTGCGTTCGTTCACATTCTCGGGGACAGCAACAATTTCAAGCCGGGGATTGAGATCCAACAACCTCTTCTGAATGGATTCGATTCTTGGCTTACCAATCCAGTCATGCGTCATCAACAACTGACGGTTCAAGTCGCTCGGTTTGACGTTCCCGGCATGAGCAAGCACAAGCTTTCCAACGCCAGCGGCGGCCAACTCATATGCAACGACGCTTCCCACGCCGCCGACTCGCGACACCATCACCGAAGCGTTCTTGAGAAGCTGCTGTCCCCGTTCGGCTATATCGGGAACCCACATCTGCCATTCGTAGATCGCGCGTTCTTCGTCGGTTAGCGTGCTTTCTGCCATGCGTCTTGGTCTTCGTTTCGTCCGTCGATTCGTGATCAAGTGGCCTGAGACTGTCGCGATCGACATAAACCTGTCGCATCAATCCGAAGAGATCAAGCCGCGCTCAATCGTAACGAGAAATGCATCGCATGCTAAGGATGGATGCGGCAAAACAAACTCCCCCGAATCGATCCGCCTTAGGCAAGTATGTCCTTCGCGACATGGCCGGCAACATCCGTCAACCGAAAATCTCTCCCGGCATATTGGTACGTGAGTCGCTCGTGGTCCAGGCCAAGCAAGTGAAGGATCGTGGCATGTAAATCATGCACGTGCATCTTGTTCTCGGTAGCGTAATACCCGTAATCGTCGGTTGCACCGTAGGCATAACCACCTTTCACGCCACCACCCGCCATCCACATTGTGAAACCGTGAGGATTGTGATCGCGGCCATTGTTTCCTTGAGCGGTTGGAGTCCTTCCGAACTCCCCACCCCACAGCACCAACGTATCGCGAAGCAAACCACGAGACTTCAAATCGCTTAAGAAACCGGCGATCGGTTTATCCACCTCGGCGGCATTCTTTGTGTGACCAACGTACAAATTGCTGTGTTGATCCCACTGCACCTCGCTGTCGCTGTGCGTCACCTGAACAAATCGCACACCACGTTCCAAGAATCGCCGCGCCATCAGGCATTGCCGACCAAAATCCTCTGTGACCGGATCATCGATTCCGTACAGTCGCTGCGTCGTCTCCGTCTCACCGGCCAAATCTTGTATCTCCGGCATCGCCGATTGCATCCGATACGCCAGCTCAAACGAATTCAGTCTTCCTTCCAATGCAGCGTTGGCACCCACTCGGTCAAGATGGTCCCGATTCATCGCCTTGATCAAATCCAGTTGCTGACGCTGTGTTTGCGAATCGATTCGATCGTTGCGGATGTGCTTTACTTTGACCGAGTCCGCCCGCACCGACGCATTGCCAATCGGCGTCCCCTGACAATGAGCAGGCAGAAATGCGGCGCCCCAATTGTTCACGCCACCATGAGCAAGGGTCGGGCAAATCGTCACAAACGCAGGAAGATTCTCGTTTTCTGTACCTAACCCATAGGTGACCCACGATCCCATGCTTGGACGAACGAACTGGTCACTCCCTGTGTGAAGCTTCAACGAGGCGCCACCGTGCGCTGGGTTGGTCCCATGAACCGATCGCAGCACGCATAGATCGTCAATGTGGTCCGCGACGTGTGGGAACAACTCGCTTACCGGCAAACCACTCTCCCCGCGTTGGTGAAACCTCCATGGAGACTTCAACAAGTTTCCTTGCTTTGCGAACGTGACCCGAGGCAAATCGAACGGCAACGGCTTGCCATGATCTCGGTCCAGAGCGGGCTTGGGATCAAAAGTGTCGACGTGCGAGGGTCCACCTTTCATGAACAGAAAGACAATACGTTTCGCACGCGGCAAGAGAGTCAGACTATCGTCGGCTTGCGTATCAGTACTTCCCATCGACGCGACGTCGGCGGACGTTTCCTGCTGCAGAAGATGCGTAAGGGCCAAATGCCCAAAGCCAACGGCAGAGCGTTTCAGCAATCGGCGACGTGTCTGCAGTGCATTGGGTTTCAGCATTTGGCTCACCTGACGTACATGAACTCGTTGCTGGCAAACAAGCCTTGGCAGAATAGCGACCAGGCACGTTGGACCGCCTCGTCGTCGACCATCTCGGAGTTCAGTCGCGCCCCAGACACCATCGAATCAACAAACGTGAGCACACGTCGCGATTCCAACGCCGTCGGTGGACGCCCCAAAACATGCAAGTAAGCCGATTCGATTCGGGAGGAATCACTAGAGGCGACTCCCAAGAGACTCTTTGCAAGCCGATCGGACGAATCCATCACGAGCGGATCATTCATGAGCAACAAAGACTGAGGAGCGACAACGGTCTCGCTACGATTTCCCGTCGGCATGGTGGGATCCGGAAAGTCGAACTGCTCGAACAAGGTGTAAAGATTGTTCCGTATCACGGGAAGATAAATGGCTCGTCGCAAGCTGTCGTAACGTGTGTGGTCAACCGACGTATGGTTGAAAACGAACTGTCGATTGCGAAGTGGAACAGTCTTTCCCGTCATCGAGTTATCGAGACGTCCGGAGACCGCAAGAATCGAATCTCGCAGTTGCTCAGGCTCCATGCGTTGCAGCGGGAAGTGCCACCACATTCGATTCTCCGGATCGACCGAGATACCTTCCGCGGCACTCGGATGAGACGATGACATCTGATACGTACTTGAAGCCAGAATCAGGCGATGCAACTCCTTCGTCGACCAACCCGACGCCATGAATCGACGCGCCAGCCAATCCAATAGTTCGGGGTGCGAGGGGCGGTCACCTAAGACGCCAAAATTCTCGGTCGTGCGAACAAGTCCTTCGCCGAAATGCCATCGCCAAACGCGATTGACAAAAACACGCGCGGTCAGAGGGTGCCGCGTACTCGCCATCCAACGCGCCAGTTCCAATCGCCCGCTCTCATGATTGGGAAAGACCGGACGTGCGCCGGAGATTCTCATCACTTCGGGAAACTCGCGTGCCACAGGTTCGCCCAAACTCAGATGACTTCCGCGAACATGAATGGACAAGCGAGAAACGATTTCGCCATCGCGAACTCCCATTGCCGACGGAACATCCGAAGCCTGGCTTTCGTAGATTCGGGCTCGCTCCATTCTCCGGTCATACTCTTTCAACGTTGGTGCGTCGAAGGCAAACTCTGGTTTGGGGGGAATGGCAAGAAACCCCGAAGCATCACGCAGTGCCGCTCGCGCAGCATCTACTTTGACGAGCGTTTGCACACTTGCGACATCGTCGGTTTTCGATCCCTTGGCTGTTGAATTGGAATCGCTTGCTGGCGAGGCGTTCGGCTTTTTCCGTTCCGCGGCAGCAAACAGCGGTCGATAGAAATCCTGAACCGCCATCTCGCATTCGCTGGCGTCTTTCCCTTGTTGCAGTCGATGCCAGGGCTCGAACACCGGATCATCAGCGTGATAATCGAGATGGCGACGACAGTGATGAAGAACTCTCGGATGCAGTCCAAACCGCTCAGCAATTGCCGCAATGACTTGCAGTGAAGCGTTCACATCAAACTGCGTGCACGCGGCCAAGTACTCCGTAGCCTTTGACCTCGCCTGATCTCGGAGCTTCGCCATGGCATCATTCTTGAACTTCGATGCCTCCTTTTTCAGACGAGCGATTTCCGCGTCATCGACTCCGGCTGCTTCGAGTTCTTGCTGTGATGCAAACACATGTTCGTGCCAATGTTTGATCGCGCCCGTGTTCGTGTCTCCAAGCGTCTTGGTACTCTTGAGAATGGCTCCCAACGCGTAGTAGTCGCTTTGCTTGATCGGATCAAATTTGTGATCGTGACACCTCACGCATCCAAACGTCATTCCCAGGAATGCTTTTCCAATGGAATCCAATTGCTCGTCGATTGTGTCCATCGCAAGCTTCTCACGGTCCGGTTCCGCCAAGACCTTCGCACCAAGCACGAGGAAACCAGTCGCAATGAGAGTGTCTCGATCCGCGTCCGTAAGCAGGTCGCCTGCCAATTGCTCGGTCAAAAACCGATCAAACGGCATGTCCGCATTGAACGCCTCGATAACATAGTCGCGATATCGCCATGCATTGCCAAAGGCGAGGTTCTCATCCAGCCCGTTTGAATCCGCGTACCGCGCAACATCCAACCAATGCCGTCCCCAACGCTCACCATATTTCGGAGAGGAGAGCAGACGATCGACCACTCGTTCAGTCCCGACAGGCGATCGATCCGCCAAAAAGTCTTTCACTTCCTGAGGAGTGGGAGGCGTACCC
>JBPCVD010000670.1:0-6351 GCA_051010815.1 Rubripirellula sp. | reverse complement strand
ACGCGTCGTTCGCCCGATCGCAGCGACTGCTCCGCACCGTTCAAGGCTTGCGAAATGCGTAGCCCACGCACGCGTTCCGCAGGGCTGAGGTATCGGTTGCGACTGCTTAACGCCAGCCCATCCGCCTCGCGCACCGTCTCGCATCCGACGATTTCGATCCCCACATTCAGGTCTCTGACCATCGATTCGATCACACGGAGCTGCTGATAATCCTTCTTCCCGAAGAAGGCGTGTGAGGCGGGGATGGCCTGAAAAAGCTTCAAAACGACCGTTGTGACACCCCGGAAGTGATCGGGACGGCAAACGCCCTCCAAGGACCGAGCCACTTCGGGTGGATCGACGTAAGTGCTGAACCCTTCCGGATACATTTGCTTTGTTTCGGGAACGAAGACGGCATCCGCTCCCGCGTCCCTTAGTAGTTTGCAATCGGAATCCAGGGTCCGAGGGTACTTGTCCAAATCCTCACCGGGACCGAACTGGGTCGGATTGACGAAGATGGTCGCAATCGTCGGCCCTTGCGACCGACTTTGGGCCACGAGAGAGATGTGCCCTTCATGCAACGCTCCCATCGTCGGCACCACACCAACCCGCTGCCGAGTGGCGCGTTGCTCGAGAGTGAAACGCTGCGCCTCCTGGACGCTATGAAAAACTTCCATGACGTCGATCGCTGCGAACTAGATGGCAGAGGTGGCTTCTTCAAGCACATGTTCGCTGACGTAGATCGGCAGCGGTGGAGAGAACGTCACGGCCACGGCGATTGCATCACTGGGGCGCGAATCAATTTCAACCATCTCGCCATCCTCTTTTCGCAGTCGCAACTGGGCGAAATAGGTGCTGTGATTCAGCTCGCTAATGATCACACTTTCGACCGTCGCACCGAGGGACTTCGCGACGTTCACGACCAAGTCATGAGTGAGCGGTCGCGGGGGCTCGTAGTCCTCTTTGACGCGACGATCGATGTTCGTCGCCTCGAAGATTCCAATCAAGATTGGAAACTCACGGTCGCCATCGACCTCCTGCAGGTAGATCACCTGATTCTCGGTCAGCTCGGAAATGATGATCCGAGCCAATTGCATCTTGACGGACATGAGATCGGTTGGCGTTGGGTCAGTGGACGGGACAGGTGGAGGCACGATCGTGCCCGCCTCAAGTATAGCGTTTCCACAGTTTGCAATCGGTCGCTGGGGTGCGATCGAATGCACCCCCCATGACCCTACTGCTCGAGTCGGAAGATCGTCGTTGCAAGGGGCGGAAGATTGACCGAAATACTATCGGGCCGCCCGTGGTGGCCCTCACCCAGCGAATTGCACCCCGGATAGTTTCCGACATTGGTTCCACCGTACGCAGCGCTGTCGCTGTTGAAAATCTCTTTCCAGAAGCCGCCCTGCGGAACACCGACGCGATAGTCGTGTCGTACAACGGGGGTGAAGTTGGAACAAACCAGAATTGGGGGCGTGCCATCCATCCCCTTCCGCAGGTAAACCAGGATGCTATCGGCCGCATTCATGCAATCGACCCACTCGAAACCTTCGTTTGAGAAATCGAAGTGATGCAGCGAAGGATTTTCGATCACCATTTTGTTGAGATCGGAAACGAGTTGCTGGACACCGCGGTGCGTGTCGAAATCGAGCAACTCCCATTGCGGACCATCGTCGTGGTTCCATTCGTTCCACTGTCCCAGCTCTCCCCCCATGAACAACAGCTTCTTGCCCGGGTGCGTCCACATGTAGGAGTAGAGGAGGCGTAGGTTCGCGAATTTTTGCCACATGTCGCCCGGCATTTGGCTCAGCAACGCTCCCTTGCCGTGCACCACTTCGTCGTGCGACAGCGGCAGCATGAAGTTCTCGGTGAACGCATAGATCAGACTGAAGGTCAACTCATTCTGATGGTGGCTTCGGAAGACGGGTTCCTTTTGCATGTAGTCCAGGGTGTCGTTCATCCAGCCCATGTTCCACTTGTAGGTGAAACCGAGACCACCGTCATAAGTCGGTCGTGAAACGCCAGGCCAAGCCGTCGACTCTTCCGCCGCGGTCACCACACCCGGGAAGTTTTCGTGCACCGCCACGTTGAATTCGCGAAGGAACTCGATCGCCTCCAGATTCTCGCGGCCACCATACTCATTGGGAATCCACTCGCTGTCTTCTCGGCTGTAGTCCAGATACAGCATCGATGCGACCGCATCGACCCGAAGGCCATCGATGTGATACTTGTCGAGCCAGAACAAGGCGTTGGCGACCAGGAAGTTACGAACCTCATTGCGTCCGTAGTTAAAGATCAACGTTCCCCAATCGGGATGCTCACCCTGCCGCGCGTCGGCATGCTCATAAAGTGCGGATCCGTCAAAGCGAGCAAGTCCATGACCATCTTTGGGGAAGTGAGCGGGAACCCAATCAATGATCACGCCGATCCCATGCTGGTGCATGTAGTCGACGAAGAACATGAAGTCTTCCGGACTTCCGTGACGTGACGTGGGGGCAAAGTAGCCAACCGTTTGATAGCCCCAGGACCCCGTGAAGGGATGCTCACTAACGGGCATCAACTCGACGTGTGTGAAGTTCATGCGATTGCAGTAGTCAACCAATCGCTTCGCCAAGTCGCGATAGTCAAGCCAACCGTGCGTACGCCCCGGCCCTTTCTGCCAACTGCCGAGATGGACCTCGTACACATTCATTGGCGAATTCATCGGCTCCCAATCCTGCCGCTTGGCAAGCCATTCCTGATCGTTCCATTCGTAGTTGCCAAGCTCGGAAACGATCGAGGCGGTCAGCGGCGGCAACTCTGCGGCGAACCCAACCGGATCGCTCTTGTCGACCCAGACGCCGTGCTCGTCGAGGATGCGGAACTTGTATCGGTCGCCCACTTTGGCACCCGGAATGAACAATTCCCAAATCCCAAGGTGTTCCAGCACACGCGCGGTGTGCTGGCGGCCATCCCATCCGTTGAAGTCGCCCACCACCTGCACGCTGCGCGCGTTGGGCGCCCAAACGGCGAAGTTAACACCGGACGTTTCATCCACGGTTCGGATTTGGGCACCGAGCCGTTCGTAGAGCTGATGATGTCGTCCTTCGCCGATCAAATAGCGGTCGAGATCGCTGAAGATGGAGGGGGCCGCATAGGGGTCTTGCATGTCGATCACTTCGCCGGTCTTGTTGGTCATCTGGATGCTGTATCTTGATTTCGCGGAGCGAGCAGTCTTTGCATCTTCTTCTGATCGCGGGACCGCGTCGACCGCCCCGTCACAGATCGCCTCAAAAAATCCCGCTGGATGCAGTTGCCGCATCGGCCGCCGGACCCCGTTGGCGCTGTCCACAATCCATGCCGCTTGGGCCTCCGGCAAGTAGCTGCGAACCGCTACAGCGGACTGTCCACGGTAGTCGATCGAATGGGGTCCCAGAACGCTGGATGGATTCTCGTGTGTTCCGGCGACAAGTTGGCCAATGCTGGAGAGCGAGACTTGAGTGTGCATTTGGGGTCCGCTAAAGCGATAACAGGGGAATTCGAAAGGGGATAAAGTGGAGAGTGGCGTTCGGCTTGCTGAGGGACGCAACGCGTCAGGTCGATTCCATCAAATCAGCCGCGGTGAACCGTCTGGATGGGGCTGGAACCGGACTGGAGTCTGCGTTCCCAAGCAGCCATCGCCGCAGCTGATCCTTGGGCGCCCCGTCGGCTCGAGGAGCCGGAACGGATTGGTGCGGTGAATCGACACGGAGTTCAATCGACTCCCCGTCATGGCCGCGGAACCGGCGTCGATCGGATGTCCCCGCACTCACCAGACGCGAGGAAATCAGGCAGGCTTCGACTCGATGAATCGACAACGCGCGGTCGATGCGGCGCCACAGATCGGCATGCTGCACGTCGATGCGACGACCAAAGTGCTCCCAAACGAAATCGCTCTCGCGCCAGCGGGGAAGCGAATCGGACAGGGAGCGAACCAGATAGCGATTGTTGCTCAGTAAAGTGACGGACGATGCTCCGTCAATCGCCTCTAAGCCGCGAACCGCGGCCAGCAAGGTCAACCGGTTCAGGTCACCCATCTCTTCATCGCCCGCATCGAAGACAGGCGTGCCGTCAGAGGTTTCCAGGGCAAAATGCCAGCTCCCCTCGCTCAAGGAGGTCGAACGAGCTTGGCATACAAGCAGGTATTCAGAGCAGACGTTGCCAACGTCGCCGCGGTTTGCGCGGTCGTCAGCCGTCGAGAACGGTGTTTTCAGCATCACGGGAGGAAGGTTCCGACAGGGATGGGTCTGGGCGGCGTGGACAAAAGCCGTTTGGCCAACGACGCGCGATCGGGAGGTCGATCCATCGATGTTCAGGCATCGAGTCTCACGCATCTTCCGCGTCAAAGTCTCCGCCTGCTAATTCCGTCGGCAAACTGTCGCTAGCCGCCAAACTCTGCGCAACAAAAAAGGCTGACGCCAATCCTCGCGCCGCGTCATGACGTGCGCACCCCGCAAGACCCGAATCCTTTGCCAGTTTCTCACGCCGTGACGGTCGCCGAATCACGGACGCAATACCCTTGGCACCCGATCATTCCGCAAAGACGAATGACGCCCGGGCCATCACTGAACATCAGTGTGCCATCGCCACACAACGGCCCTTGTCATTCTCAACGGCAACGCGGCGACAACGTCAGCCACAACAACGACAAGACGCTGACGATTGCTTCGACAAGGACTTGGCTCCGCAACAATGCAATCCAAAGTCCGCGGGGAAACGCAAGTGCACGGCAGCGCAGATTGCGCGGCAAAGTGAGTTGAAGCGAGAAGCGTGAATCGCGCACGACAGTAAAAGTATCGATAGCGGCGATGGCACGACGATCCCACCACCAGTCACCGAAAAGGGGCACAACGATGATCGCCGACCGAAACCCGATTCAGGGAGTTTGCACGGACGCGTCGATGGCGTCACCGGCGAACTGGGCCGCTCTCAGCACGCCGCAGGACTCGAATTCCCCGATCAAATTGGATAGCTGTTCGACATCCTCGACCAAGCCAAGTCCCATCGCCTCGATCGAAGCGCCCGATACATCGCCATGCAGTAGCAAACGATGTTCTTTGCCGATCTCAGCGAGTGTGGTTGCAGGATTGATCGTCGGGTCCCATGGAGGGAATTCACCTTCCGCGGGCGGCTCGATCTGGTGCGTCGATTTTCGCTGAGGATCTGACAACTGCGCGAGACTGCGATTCGGTTCCTCGCCAATCTGCGACCAAAGGACGATCGTTCCCGATGGCTCGCAATAACCAACTGCAGCAGAAACCGCCCGGGCAGCGTTTTGCCAGGTCTGCTGTTGGGCACCGCCATCCATCGACGCAATGACCAGCTGAGCAGGCGGCGGAAACTCGTCCGGTGCGCGTCGCGAAGACTTGAGCTGCTTGCGAATCGCATCAGGTGTGCCCGCGACGATATCACCCGCCTGCCCTTCGTTGTTGGCGGAGACACACAACATGATTTGAACACCAAGCAACCACGCCGGTTCGCTCGGGTCGGTCTCAGGACCATCCATCGGTTCCGCCGGTTGGAAATACCGCCCACGTGCCGCCGCATCGGCGAAGAAAGGAAACACGCCCGTCAGGTCGATCATCCCCGAGCTATCACGCGGCCGCGTTGCCACAATCGGAAGCACAAAGTCGGCGTCGACCAACCTGCGGTTCAAGTAGATCGGATCGGCAGCGGCGTCAGCACCCAAGTACCGTAGCGACTCTCGATTCGACGGCTCGTGTCGCACCACGCGAACAACATCGCCAACCGCGTCTTGAATCTGCGTCAGCGTTTCGTCGCTCGCCTCGTCGCCGAGAACGACATCGATCTCGCTCGCTTCCGTCTGCTTGACGGCATCAAGAACGCCGGCCAACACGTCCATCAGTTGCGGCGTGTAGGGATCCACCGCCAAAGCGACATGGTCGCCCGAGACGATCGCTGCTTCGATGGCAGGGAAATCGGCGGGGCGTTGCAACGCTTGAAACGCCGTCTCTCTCGCATTCGGATTCGCATTCCTGGGCCCACGTTCGTATTCCCATATCTGCTCCGAATCCAACTGGGAAAGGATCTTGGAGAAATTCAGGGCTTCGGATGCGTCAAGACTCATGAGAATTCCGGGGATCGAGAAACGGGGCCAATGTTTTAGTCGGCGAGATTCGATTGCAGAAGGCAGGGCGCCACGGACGTCCCTGCAGGAAACCGCTCTTGCAGGCCCCGGTTCCTTCTCGACCCTGCTTTGCCCGATTCTGGTCGCGAAACCTTCCGCTGACTCCCGTCGCAACCGTCACGATCGAGCCGTCACGATCGAGCCGTCAATCGCCGGCCCGAACAGCCGTGACACGAACAGCCGTGATCCAATCAGCGATCGGCTCG
>JBPCVD010000669.1:0-9592 GCA_051010815.1 Rubripirellula sp. | reverse complement strand
GGCCCCGGCAGCATGGCGGTTACTTGGCGGCGTTACTCGGTACGGCTGGCGGGGCAGTCAGGGCTGCGTTGCGGGCTCAGAATTTGGCAAATGGCCGCGCGGCGATCTCAAGGGTCGGCGGGACGTTGCCAATGGTGCGGTGGGTACGTGATAATTTCGCGCACAGATAATTTCGCGCCCAGATAATTTCGCGCCCAATGGCAACCTCTTTTTCCTGTGACCCGAATTCGAGTGACCGACTGATGACCGAAGCGACAAGTGGTAAGCGAATCCTGATGCTCGTCGGCGATTTTGTCGAGGACTACGAGGCGATGGTACCGTTCCAAATTCTGCTTTGTGCCGGGCACGATGTGGCCACGGTCTGTCCCGGAAAGTCAACGGGTGAAACGGTTGCGACGGCGATCCATGACTTTGAAGGGGATCAGACCTACACGGAAAAGCCGGGGCACAGGTTTGCGATCAACACTGACTTCGAAGGTCTGGATCTTGCAACTTTCGATGCGTTGGTAATCCCGGGCGGCCGTTCCCCGGAGTACCTGCGTTTGAACCCGCAGGTCTTGGACCTGGTTCGGCACTTCGCGGATACTTCGAAGCCGATCGCAGCCGTCTGTCACGGGCCTCAGATTTTGGCGACCGCGGGAGTCTTGAAGGGACGAGAGTGCAGTTGTTACCCGGCGGTCGCTCCTGAGATCGCTGCCGGTGGAGGCACGTATATCGAGCCTGCCGCAACCATGGACTCGGCTCACACCGAGGGCAATCTTGTCAGCGCACCCGCTTGGCCAGCCCATCCCGCTTGGATGCGCGCGTTTCTTCAACTGTTGGAAGCTTGAAGCCGTTGCCAAGTCACGACGAATTTGTTTCGGCTGAGTCTCGGCCCTTTCTCGGAGATGGCAGAGTCAAGTTTGCCCTCGACCGGTATCTCCCAGCAACGGCATGAAACCGCTGGGATCTGGATTCGGGAATTGATCTGGCGAAATTGCTCAACGCGGCGATGGTCGAGGCGATCTTAGTAGCCGCTGGTGGCCAGAAACAGCCGGTTCGTGTCGGAATTCAGGGGCGTCTTCCAAGTTCGCCACGGACGCTACAATGCCGCACTGTCGAGCCTCATTTCTCACCAAGGACGAATGTTTCGGATGAGTACTGCCACGTTGCCCCTACGTAACGAAGTCCAGCCAGAAGATTGCTGGGACCTCTCCAGCTTGTACGCCGACGACGCTTCGTGGGAGGCAGACTACAAGAAGCTCGAGGAGCGGATACCGACCTATGAAACCTTCCGAGGTCGACTGGGCGATTCGCCCGAATCGCTGGCTGAAGCCCTCAGCTTTGACAGCGATTTCGATCGTACGGCGGAGCGTTTGGGAACCTATGCATTCCTGAAAACGACGGAAGACCAAACCGATAGCAGTTATCAGGGCATGAAAGCTCGCTATCAGAATCTCGCTGTTCGCGCAGGCCAGGCGGCCAGTTTCATGCGTCCAGAGATTCTTGCCATTTCCAAAGACGAGATGGCCAAGCTGCTGGCGAATGCGGAGATTGAGCCCTACCGATTACAGCTGGAGCGACTGGTTCGCTACCGGCCTCATACGTTGACCGATAACGAAGAGCGACTGCTGGCGATGCAGGGCGAAATGGCCTCGGCAGCGAACAATGCATTCCGTCAACTCAACGATGCGGACCTTCGGTTTGGTGACGTAGAGGATCATAACGGCCGCTCCATCGAGTTATCGCACGCGACATTTGGGCAACTGTTGATCAGCCCAGAACGCAAAGTACGACGCAACGCTTTTGATCAGTACTACAGTCAGTTTTCGGCACACGAAAACACCTTGGCTGCCACCTTGTGCGGCAGCATTCAACGCGACGTGTACTACGCTCAGGCACGTAACTATTCCAGCAGTCTCGAGTCGTCGTTGTTCCCCGACAATGTTCCCGTCGAGGTCTATGACAACCTGATTTCGGCCGTCCGAGAGTCGCTTCCGAATGTGCATCATTATCTCGACGTTCGCCGTCGGAAGATGCAACTCAAGGATCTTCATCAATACGACACGTACGTGCCGATTTTGAGTGATATCGAGAAGCGACACAGTTGGAACGACGCGGTCGACGTGGTGCTGGAGTCATTGACCCCTCTGGGTAGCGAGTACAGCGGCGTTTTGGCGGAGGGACTTCGCGGACGCTGGTCGGATCGCTATCCCAACCGCGGCAAGCAGAGTGGTGCCTTTAGCTGTGGATCGTATGACGGCGACCCGTACATTTTGATGAATTTTAAGCCTGAAGTTTTGAATGATGTGTTCACGCTCACGCACGAAGCTGGGCATTCGATGCATAGCTGGCACTCAGCGCGGAGCCAGCCATTCGAGTACTACAACTACACGATCTTTGTCGCTGAAGTGGCGAGTACGTTCAATGAACAACTCTTGACGGAGCATCTGCTGAAAAATGCGGGTGACGACAACGAACGCGCCTACTTGATCAACAACGAACTCGACAGCATTCGTGCGACCGTCGTCCGGCAAACGATGTTTGCTGAATTCGAAAAGCGAACGCACGAGATGGCCGAAGCGGGCGAGCCGCTGACGGTGGAGTCGTTTCGGGCGGTGTATCGCGAGTTGCTGGAAGCCTACTTTGGTCCCGAATTTGTGATCGACAAAGTTCTGGAGCTCGAGTGTTTTCGAATTCCCCATTTTTATCGCGCGTTCTACGTCTACAAATATGCGACGGGTTTGAGCGCAGCGGTCGCACTTTCGCGGCGCGTTCTCGAAGGCGGGCAGAAAGAACTTGACGACTACCTTTCCTTCTTGTCGGGTGGTTGCAGCAAGGATCCTCTTGACCTGCTGAAGGACGCCGGCGTCGACATGACCAGTCCCGATCCAGTGGCAACCACGCTCGACCGCTTCGCGAAGCTCACGAACGAGCTTGATCAGCTGCTGTGAAATACGCGTCGCTCGACAAAGGCAAATTGCTGACGGCCGTCGAGCGTTTGTCTGAGGTCGATCCACACATGCGACGCGTAGCCGACCAGCATGGTCCGCCACCCTTGTGGAAACGACCGGCTACCTTTGGCACGCTGGTGCACGTGGTTTTGGAACAACAGGTTTCGCTGGATTCCGCCAAGGCGACATTCGATCGTCTGAGTGTGGTGTGTGATGGCCGAGTCAGTGCGGATCGTGTCGAGAAGCTCGGCGACTCCGGGCTGCGTGAGATTGGGTTCACGCGTCAGAAATCGCGATACGTTTCTGCTTTGGCAGATGATGTGGTCAGCGGACGGTTCCGCGTCGGTAGTTTGCGTCACGCGAGCGATGGGGAAGTCCGCCGGCGAATCAAGAGTCGTCTGGGACTCGGCGACTGGACAGCTGACGTCTTCTTGTTGATGGCGTTGACGCGTCCTGATGTACTGCCGACCGGCGATCTCGCTCTGGTCAAAGGCATGCGTGAACTGGATGGCGGCGACTACGCAAATGCCGATCAAGTGTCGTCACGGGCCGAAGCCTGGCGACCCTATCGCAGTGTTGCGACGCGAATGATCTGGCAACTCTACCTTGCGAACCGAAATCGCTTGGAGAAATTCAGCGGTTGAGAACGCGACCGGCGGTTCTTGCAAACGATGCTGCGCCGACACTCGCCAATAAAGAAACCTTGCGAGCTGATGCAAACTCGCAAGGTTATCGGATGTGAATCGCGTTTCAGATATGAGCTTAAACGTACTTCGTCTTACTGCCCGGCACGGCAATCGGATATTGGCCTTCCTCATCGGGAAGCACAGGCGCGTCGTCCTCAAAGGAGTGGAGTGAGTCCGTGTCGGCCAAAGCGATTTCGCTGTTGATCGCGTCATCCCATTTCACAATCTTGCCGCTGTATGTCGCCAAGCGACCAAGGATCGCGGTCATCGTGCTGTGCGCCCCGTAGTCGCCCTCATTGGGAACGTCGCCATTGCGAATGGCGGCAAAGAAGTCATGGTGCTCTTGCTGCCAGCCTTTCCCGCGGACCTCTTTCGCTTCGCTCTCCCAGACTTTGCCACCCTTGGCATCGCGAATCAATGCTTTGCTGATGTCGGCAGAGCCGTTGGAACCATGCACATGTTCGCTGACGCTGTTCCAGCAGCCTTGGATGTGTCGGCACTGGCTCAGCAGCTTGAGCCCGCTGGGATAGGTGTACTCGATCATGTGGTGATCGAAAATCTGACCGTGGTCAACACCTTTGCGGACTTCGCGTCCACCGACTCCTTGAGCTTCAGTCGGGTGATCCTGAGTCAACCAGTTGATGACGTCCAGATTGTGAATGTGTTGTTCGTCAATGTGGTCACCACATAGCCATGTGAAGTAATACCAGTTTCGCATTTGGTACTCGAGTTCCGATTGCTCGGACTTGCGTGGACGCACCCAGACGCCTCCGCCATTCCAGTACGCGCGTGCGAACAACAAGTCACCGATCGCACCATTTTGCAGACGGTCGATGCATTCCTTGTAGCGATACTCGTGATGCCGTTGCAGGCCGACTTGGACGGCAAGCCCTTTCTCCTTCGCCTTCTGGTTGGCAGCCAGTACTCGTCGCACACCCGGGGCATCGGTCGCGACCGGTTTTTCCATGAAGATGTTCTTGCCGGCTTCGACCGCAGCTTCGAACTGCTGGGGACGGAATCCGGGAGGCGTGGCAAGGATGACGAAATCGGCTTCGCTTTCCATCACCTGTTTGTAGGCATCGATTCCGATAAAGCGACTGTCGTCGACGGCAAGCTTTTCCGGATGCTCACCTTTGATGGTGCGAAACGCAGTTTGAATGTTGTTTTCAAAGACGTCGGCCATCGCGACCAACTTGACTTCGCCCCCGGTCGTGTTGAGAGCTTGGATGGCAGCACCGGTGCCGCGTCCCCCGCAACCGACCAACCCAATCTTGATCGTGTCACTTCCGAAGGCATGAGCGCCACGCGCGACGCTGAGGTTGCCGCCGACAATGGCGCCGCCGGCTAACATCATGCTTCCGTTCTTGATGAAATTGCGTCTGGAGGGCGACGTGTCTTGAGCGGCGTTGTCGTCCGGCGTCTGGTTGGGGTCAGTCATAGGGTCCGTTGGTGTCGTTTCGATTTCCGCGTGCGAAAGGAGTTCGCGATTGCCGCAGGCGTGAGCCTCGACTCTGAGTTCTTAAAATACCCGCACGGCACCATTCTAACAAACACTCGCCAGCGGCCCGGAGCGTTGGAATGCGAGGTTCAGCCCGCAAGAGGGTCGAAATACAACGGCTCGGGTAATTGCTCGGGCCGACGAATGACGGTCGCCTCCAAGATCGAATCGGATGGACGGACGATTTCGCCCTTCTTCTTTTCTTTGTTTGGATCGACACGGCGCAAGCGAGATATCGCATCCATGCCTTCGATCACGCAGCCGATGACGGTCTGCTGCTCCGACGCCGAGAGAAGCGGTAGCATTAGAATGGCGAATTGACTGCTCCCGGAGTTCTCAATGAAGTCGCCTGATTCTCCCATCGGAATCTTTGCCATCACAACCGACCCCCGGAACGCTTTGCGGGCGTCATCCCGGGTGTGCTCATCTTGCAGGAACTGTCCCGAATTGCCCGTCCCAGTCCCCGCGGGGTCGCCCGTCAGCGCGAGGAGGTTGTCGATGACGAGGTGGAAGTCGAGACCGTCATAGAATCCGTCTTCGACCAATGTGATGAAATGTGAAACCGCCGAGGGCGCTTGGTCAATGAACAATTCGATGACCACGTCGCCCTGCGTTGTCTTCAGCAGCACTCGAGGCAGTCGGTCCTCTGCGGCCTCCTGTTCGCGAAGTGGCTTTTCCACCGCGAAATTCTTTTTGTGTTCCTCGAGATTGAACCTCAGCGTTCCGTCCGTCTCCGTTAACGACTCGCCATCAAGTACGTCTAGCAATCGCTCGGCCATTTCGAATTCGCCGACGACCACCGCCGACCGCGCTGCAGTTTGGAACAAGTAGGAAAACTTGGATCCACCATCGATCATGCGGGCAGCTCCCTCCATCGTCCCGGCATCGTAGATGTTGCGTTCGAAGCGGTGCTGCACCATGGTCACAATGTACTGAGCGGCATCTTGATTGAAGCCGATTCGCGTTATGTTCAATGCCGCGTCGTAGGTTTCGTCCATCAGCTTCCGAACGCGATCTCGCTGTTCAAAGTACTTTGCCCGATCTGCGGGGGATCGTTTTTCGCGGTTCATGTATCGCAACGATGTGTCGCGCATGTCGCCAAGTGCCTGTGCGAGTTCGTCCCTCAGTCCTTCGAACTTGAGGGTCCGAGCTTCCAGCTCCTTGAGATACTCGGGGTCTTCCTCCAGAGGCTTGCTGTCGTCACTTCCGTCGGTGCCGGCCGTTGGCAGCCCCAATCCATTTGGCGATTTTTCAGTGGGGTCCGAAAGCGAGGGCGAATCGACGGCGGGTTCGGTCGACGGTGCGTCCGTTTCATCCTGTGAAGCAGCGGCGGTTTGGGCTTCGCTGGTGTCATCCGTCGCCGTGGAACTCGCGGTTTGCGCGGCGACAAAATTCCCGCTAGAAAATGACGCCAGGCAGGCGACGACGAGGAAGATCGCAGGACGTGGGCAGACAATCATCGAATTCACCAACGAGAAAAACGGAGTGACATCGCTGTTACGCTTTCCATGGGCGATGCGTTCGAGCTTCCAAGGGATGATTGTGATCAATTTGCCGCTGATTGGGCATGCGTGTCGGAAACGGCAGAGAACTCGGCCGCGGTGGGCGTTGACTGCAGGAACCGGACCACGGCATCGTGTCCGCAGGCAGTTTGAACGTTGCGAGACCAAGTCGGACTGGCACACTCATCCGATCGACGTATGAACCGAGCGGTCCCGCGATTCGATCTGGCCCCTGATTTGGCGAGGTCTGCCCACGTGCGAATTAACAGAGGGCAGAGTGCGAATCACGAAAGCCTGAGTGCGAATCAGGAGAGGGCAGGGTGCGAATCAAGAGAGGGCAGGGCTATACTGCCCCGATGAAATCGAATCGAAATACGCGTCGTAGCGGCGGAGGTGACTCGTCGAAGTCATCAGGAAAAGCCAGATCAAAATCCTCTGGCAAGGCTAAAACCGCGAGCCCCACCAAGCTCAGAATCATTGGTGGGGATATGCGTGGACGCATCATTCATTACCACGGCGCCGAATTCACGCGTCCAATGAAGGACAACATTCGCGAGAATCTGTTCAACATTTTGGGCCGAGCTGCGAAGGGGGCGATTTGCTTTGACCTGTTTGCCGGCACTGGGGCCATGGGATTTGAGTCGCTCAGCCGCGGCGCCACGTCGGCGGTTTTGGTCGAACAGAACCGGCAGGCGGTCAAGTACATTCACAAGACTGCGGAGTCGATTGGGATCGAAGACCGAATTCGAGTCGTCACCGGCGACACTTTCCGGTTGGCCAGCGCGCTGCTGGCCCCGCCCCAGGAAGACACTCCCTGGATCGTGTTCCTCTGCCCTCCGTACGTCTTGTGGGAGGAGTCGCTGGATGAGCTGAATCGAATTATCCAGATGACGCTCGACCACGCACCGCCCGGCAGCGTGCTGGTTGCGGAAACCGAGAAGCGATTCGACCCTGCAAAGCTACCCGCTGGCGAGTGGGACCTCCGCGAGTACGGGGGGACGCGATTGGCATTCATCGAGCCCGCCATGAAATGTGGGATGTCGCTCTAGCCGGGAGCATGGAGCAATCGTTGCCTGAAACCCCCAGATTCGCTTGCTTTCGCAGTCCCGTGCTAGGTATAGGAAGGGCTTATTGATCGAATTCCTTCCGGATCATTGTTCTCAGGTTCGCTGATGTCACGTTTCATCTTTGGCATGGTCGCAGGGGCCCTGCTTTTGTCCGTCGCGATGCACTACCACTTCGTTCGTGGGAACGAGGGCGTTTATCTCGTCCCGAAGATCAGCAACAACCTTTCGGACGTCTACGTCGACACACGTGCGTTCGGGCTTGAGCAGTGGAAGGATCACAAACCACTTGCGGCCGCGATCATGGAAAGCGAGCAGTCCCACTTGATCGAGGGAGCTCCTCTGCTGGCGTTTCGCGAGTCGGTTCAGGGCTTGGTTGACGGATTGTTCAAGTCGGGCCGATGAGATGGATCGACGTGCTGAAGCTTGATCACGCGTCGAGATCGCCGTGGTCCGTTTCGCTCAAGCAATTTGCCGCGTCTCGGGCCTGCCCGCTCAAGCTGCAATCGTAACGCTCGCTCGCGCTGCAATCGTCATGCTCGTTATCTCCGCTGCTTGAGGCAAGGTTTCCTCGCTGTGCTTGACTGCACCTGCACGTGCGACCGTTCTTTTCTTCAGCATTGCGCCACGAGTCGTGATGCGATGTGAAAAGGTTCTCTTCGAGTTCTGGAGCTGTCGGCGCCGATCTCTTCCTGAGTTGACCTTCCCCTCCCGGTGGCAACAAGGAGTCAAAATCTCATGTCCTTCTACCGCAATCGCTATTTCCTAGCAGGAGTTTTGCTCATCCTGCTTGGAGTTCAATTTCGAATGGTCGATTCGTTTGTTCTGAACGAACCTGCAACGCGAGTACTGGCACGCATTGGTAAGAGTGGTGACGTTGCCGATAACGCCAGCATCGGATCCATGATGATGCGAATGTATCCCAACCCGCGTAAACGTGTCGAGCCTCCACGATGGTTGGGGCTGGCACTCATCACGGTTGGTGCGATCGTCAGCTTTCATGCGATCGCGATCCCGAAGGATGAATCCTGACTCTGCGGCCCGTGAAACAAGGGCATGTTTGACGTATCGACGCTCAGCCTTGTTGCATCGCTTCATCCAGCGGCGAAGAACAGTCGACTGATTGCTCAATTTGACGCCCAGATCGGAGCGTTGTTTGAATCAACCTAAGCGATATCCGAACCACCATCCCACCGGATATCGCTTGGATCGGTCGCATGCGGGAATCACCCTCCCACCCGCATGCGACCGATCCTGCCGGCACGGCCGGTCGAGTTTCGCCCGTAGGAGCGCGCGGAACCAACTGAATCGAGATTTTCGGACATGCATGGAAGCCGTCCTCGGAGTCACTACCGACACAGTGCTCCGTTCTGCGACCTCCCAGCGAATCAATGCCCATGTTTCTCTTGCTCTTCATTTGGACAGCACGTCACATCTTGCGCAGAATCAATGGCGCGTCGGTTGCTGTGAACGTGCCCCATCTGACCCGCAGTGGAAGTCTTTGGGCCGCCGTTGCGCTCGGTTTGATTGCGGCATGCTGTGGAGGGGGAAACGCAAATGCGGACGAGCACGATTCAAGTAGCGAGGACTTGAACGCGTTGCCGACATTGCGAGTCGCTGAGGTTCGGTCCTCTCAGCAAGACGCCACGATGACGCCGCAGCTGCGCGAGGGAACGCTGATAACCAGCACCGTCGGCCGCATCGTGATGATGGGACGACGTTGGGCATTCGTTCGAACGACCGACCAGAATCCACCGGACGCCGATGTCGTGCTCCGCGCCCTGCCTGCGCCCGCCACCGATGAAAAGCCGCGTCCCAAGCGACTGGGGCTGGCAAGTCTTCCCGCGCACGCGAGGATTCAGTTTCACTCCATCGCGATGCGTGACCGTCAGCAAACGGCCAAGGGCGG